>NZ_JBFWVN010000074.1:0-11923 GCF_050246715.1 Methylocystis sp. | reverse complement strand
AACTTCCGCCGCCTGCTCGCATGGCTGGCGCTTCTGTGGGCCTTGTTCCTGAGCGTCCTCGACGACGCCAACGCCTCAAATCGCCGACTAATCGCCGCTTAAATCGCGTTCTTCACGGGCGACTAAAGCAAGCGCGGCGGCGGCAGGCAGAAGGCGCTTCATATAAGCGATCCTTGCGATTCTATTTTTAAAAGCCGCGCAAGATGGTCCGCAAACCAACAGTTGCGGTCAATAGCGTCGGCGCTCCTAAAGCCAAAAAACCGGATGCGTTGCAAAAAAGCATCACCCGCCCAAAGCGGCTGTCACCCAATCGCGGCGATTGCTGCGCGCTTCATTTCCCGTCATCTTCGGTGAACTCTTGCGCTTTATCCCATGTCATGTGAATCGCGCGCGAAACGATTCCCCATTTCCGAAATCTCGCCGCGAAGAATGCCGAGGTCATCAACTTGATCGTGCGGGGAGCTATCTCCATCGCCGCTGTCGACAGGAACGGCCGCGGCGGAATCGTCACGGCGCCGAGTTCCAGATATTTCGCGACGATGCTATTCGAGAAGACATATTCATAAGTCTCGGCGCCGTTCCTGTGCGGCGCGTCGACCTGGATGCTGAGGTAAGTCGGATAAACGATTCAGCAAAGGAAGCGGGCAATGACAACGGCTGACGACTGGATTCCCCCGCTGATCGATTTTGCGACGCCGACACAGATTGCTGCAATCCTCGGCGCCATGCGCGCCGTCGCGGACACCGAGACGCCCGCCAGCAACAATGATCGCCGGGCCATCGCCAGCGCCCGCCGCTACATATTCGGCGATAATGACGCATTCAATTTCGACGCTCTGAAGCCGATTACCCCCGAGGAACTTGCCGCCGCTTTGGCGGGAACGGACTTGAATGAGAACGCCGTCAAGTTCATTACCGTGATGGCGTTCGTAGACGGCAAACTGGATTGCGCCAAGATCGCGAGCGTGCTGCGCTACGCCGGCGCGCTCGGGATGCATCAGCATTATATCGATCAGATCGACGACGCCGCCCACGGCCGCCTCGGGGAAGTGCTGGCTGACATGACCCGTTGCAACATGGAAAGCATCACCGGAAAGGTGTGGAAGAGCGAGGACGTCAATCAGTGGCTTCTGCCCTATGCCGGAGATCGCGCCGATCCGAGCGAGGTCCGGCGTTTTGAAATGCTTGCAGACCTCCCGCAGGGCACGTTCGGTCGAGCGTTTTACGACCACTTTCGCCGCAATAACTACGGTTTTCCAGGCGACCCACAGGCGCTCAACGCCAAATTTTCGCTCCCGCACGATTCTGTCCACGTGCTGACAGGATACGATACGACGCCCCGTGGCGAGATTCTGGTGTCAACCTTCACTGCCGCGATGCATCCATATTTCCCCATGGGCGGGCATATTTTGCCGGTGATTTTTTCATGGCACCTGATGGTGAAAATCAGTGACGTTGCGCGCAGCGCCAAGGATGCTCTCGATCCAGTCGAATTTTGGCGCGCTTGGGCCGCTGGCGCGGCGGCGACAATCGATACATTTGCGCCAGAATACGACTTCTGGAGCCACGCTACGGAGCAGTTGCAAAACTTTCGAAGCTCTAGCGCAATATTGCCGCAAGGTCTTGTTGAAGCGACGAGCGCATGATCTGAGCATATGACACACAATCGAAATCGGGGCCGCCCGGCGTCTGCCACTCGTCCTCGGCCGCTGCCTTCGCCGGCCGATCCATTCGAGTCAGACTCCAAAAGCAATTTCTCGTCGCTGATTGTCTTGCCGCATCCATCAGCAACTGATTATGAAGCAGGAGCCTGGCGCCGCGCGAGTCCGTAAGCATGACCCACAGACTTGTCGTTTTCCTGGTCATCTTTGTGGCTATGAGCCTCGCGTTCATACCGCTGCTTTCGCTTTATGGATTGCGAGTCTGTCCGGTTCTTACGATCCCTGGATTCGGCTTCGGCTGCTACTATACGTCCGCCTTCATCCTGCTAACGAATTTGACGAACGTCGGCGTGATTCTTTTGGCGCGCCACGGCGAAAGGCGCTATCTGCCCGGATTTTTTCGTCGAAGAAGAAACCGATCCTGGATCTATGCCGGATCATACCTTCTGGCGACGATCACCGCTCTGCTTCTACTTCAGGTCTTATTGCGCGCAAACCACCTGAGTTCGCATTCCCGCGGCCCAGAGATTCTGGTCCTCGCAAGCTTCCTTTTGGGCATCACGCAGGTCTATGGATTAAATTGGGCGTTGGAAGACGCCGACGACGAACAAGACGAAACCGGGCAGGTTGGGTTTCGACGACGCTGGCTTTCCCATGTCACCAGGACAATGCTTCCCGTAGTGGTCGTCGGGACAATTCTGCTCCACTTTCTTATCAGCCAGGCTGAAAGTCTTAACAAAGGCAAGATCGCTCCTCTAGTCTCTCACGACACCTTCATCGAACAGACGTCATATGTCATTTGCTTTTTGACGGGGTGGCTGATTCTCACCTTCACCTTCCACTTTTTGTCGGAGCGCGATCACGTCGGGCGCGTTCAGAATCATTTGGATCATGTGCGTGATCTGGATTTCAATTTCCGGTCGAGAATTGGGGAAGCCTGGGGTCTTTGGGCGGCAATTCTCGACCAACTCAATGCCTTCTCGAAAACGCTAGGAGAGCGCACCCGACTACTCAAGAATTTCTCCCGATTTGTCACGGCGAGAGTAGCGGAACGAGCCCTTCATCAAGAGCTAACAGAGACGACAGGGATCAACCGAGAGCTGACTGTCATCATGACGGACATTCGCAATTTTACTGGCATCTCCGAAAGCCTTTCGCCGAATGAAGTGGTAGCTCTCCTGAACCAATATTTTAGTGCGATGTTGGACGTAATTACCCAGTTCCAGATCAGCGTGGATAAGTTCATCGGCGATGGCATTTTAGCCTATGTCGACTGCGAGACGAACGGCGATGAAGACGCCGCTAGCATCGAAAACGGGCTCGGCGTGGACGCCGCGCTCGCCATGATCGAACGGGTGGAACAGCTCAATGGGAAGCTAAGGGAGATGAACCTGCCTGCCATAAGAATCGGCGTTGGGATTTTTCGTGGGCCGCTGGTGATCGGCCTCATAGGATCGGAGGCCAAACTTGAACACACGATCATCGGCGATACGGTCAATCGCACGGCTAGGCTTGAAAGCCTGTGCAAGGAGCTCAGGGTGTCCATCGTCATTTCGGACCGGGTCTGGCGCTCGCTAGAAGATGACGTGCGCGGGCGCTTCAAGTCTTTCGGAAAGCAGGCGATGAAAGGCATTGCTGAACCGATCGAAGTTTTTGGAGGGCCTACCAAATAACGCCACCGTTGACACGCTGTGGAAGGGACGCCGTTTTCGAGCGCTTCAGCGCACGTGGCGTCGATGGAGGGCAATCCGTCGGCGAGCACAGCGGCGAGAAAGTATGCGGCGCACGCGCACTGATGGAACGAGCGCGAGGCGGCGCAAGCCTTTTCCCGAAAACGACCGTTTTTCGCTCAGACCGATTGGGGACGTTTCGGGCCCCTTCCACGCTGCTCGAGCGCTTCGAATCCTGTCGAATAGTTGCACGTCCGAAAACACGACATGCCGGGGTTCATCGAAGTCGTGGGCGCGTGGCCGCCTTGCCACTCGATGGCAGCCGGTTTGCATGCGCCATCGCGATAAACTGTTCCATGAGCGTTCCCTGACATCCTCCAGAGACTCGATATGCCTGTGGTCGTCGAAGGGCCCAAAATCGCCGCGCTGTCCTGCGGCAAGCCCGCTTATCTCGTGGTGCTGCTGCATGGCCCGGGCAGCTCCGGCGCAGCGATCATCGATCAGGCGCTGAACTGGGCGCCCACCATGCCCAAGGCCGACTTCGTCGCCGCGGAAGCGCCTTTCCCGTGCGCCTCGGGCGGGCGGCAATGGTTCGAAAACGCCGATGCGAGCCCTACGGCGATCAATGACGGCATCAGGGCGACGGCGCCGCTTCTCGACGTCTTCCTCGACGACGTGCTGGCGCAACGTCGACTACCCGACAGTCACCTCGCGCTTGTCGGCTTTTCACATGGCGCAATGCTGGCGCTGCATGTCGGCCTCAGACGTCCGAAACCGATGGCGGCGATCGTCGCTTTTTCCGGCGCGCTCTATGACGAACGAGCGCTCGTGGAGGAAATCGCCTCGAAGCCGCCTGTGCTGATGATTCATGGCGAAGCCGATCCGATTGTGCCTTTCAGCGCGATGACCGCGACGAAAGAACGGCTCAAGGCGCTCGGCGCGCCGGTGAAGAGCTTGCGCCGGGCCGGATTGGGTCACGCGATGGATGATGACGGCGTCCTCGTCGCAGGGGATTTTCTCTCCGCATTCGTCGTGCACAAGCCTGCGGCCAGCGCGCAGGAACACGATCACGGCTGAGGCGCCGCGCTGCTCGGGCCGGCTTGCGCCGCGTCGATCTCGCGAATCGTGGCGAGAAGGCCGGCTTCATCCCATGCGGGCAGCGAGCAGGTTTCTCCGGCGCAGACAAAGGCGGCGGCATCCCTGTCGCCGATCGATTGCGCCGCGCCGGCAAGCGTCGGCGTCTGCGATCCTTCGCCGTCGACGACGATGCGGTCGGTGGCGGGCAAGCGTAGCGCCGCTTCATAGAGCGCCTGCCGCGCCTCGCCGACCGTAACGATCGTTTTCGCGCGAAGGCGCAGGTCCAGGGCGTTGAGCGTCGCGAGATGGGCGAAAATGTTCGAGCCGATCGCGGGGCCGAGCGCCGCGAACATGGCGTCGGCGCGCCGGCGCCACTTCTCATCGCCCGTCTGCGCCGCAAGGCGGACCAAGGCCGACAGATAAACCGGATGCGCGTTCGGTATCGCGTCGTCGGAAGTCGGCGCGAGCCGCATGATCACATCCTTCGCGTCGCGCGCCGCCATCTGCAGGAAACCGGTCTGCGCGTCGAGATGCCAGGCGTCCAGAGCGTCGGCCCAGGCGATGGCGTCAGCGAGATAGTCGCGCTGCGCAAAGGCCGTCTTGCGCCAGTTGCGCGCTTCATGGAGCGCGAGCGCGGCGCGGATCATGCTCGCGTGATCGAGCGCCATGCCCGGCTTGACGAGTACATCCGCGCGCCAGCTATGCGCCAGTCGTCGCCGTCCCTCACCATCTTCGAACTGCATGGTTGCGACGATGAAATCATAGGCGCGGGCCGCCATGTCGACCCAGCTCGGTTCGTCGAAGGCGGTCGCGGCCTCGACGAGGGCGGTGATCATCAGCCCGTTCCAGTCCGCCATGATCTTGTCGTCTCGACCCGGATGCACGCGCCGCTCACGGGTCAGAAACAGTTTCTCGCGCATGGTCGCGAGACGCGCCTCTTCTTCGAGCGAACCCTGCGGCGCGACCAGCCGATTGAGGATCGTGACCATCTCGCCGCGCGACTCGTCATGCCAATTGCCCGCAGGCGAGGCGTCGTAGAAACGGGCGAAAAAGGCGGCATCTTCCGGGCCAAGACAGGCGACGATTTCGTCAAAGGTCCAGACATAGAAACGCCCCTCGGCGCCTTCGCTGTCGGCGTCGAGACTGGCGCAAAAGGCACCGCCAGGATGGATCATTTCGCGTTCGAGCCAGCCGACGGTTTCGGCGGCGCGCCGCCGGTAAAGTTCGTCGCCCGATTGCTGATGACATAATGCGAGCAATTCGAGAATTCGGGCATTGTCGTAAAGCATTTTTTCAAAATGCGGCGCGAGCCAGCGCTCATCCGTCGAATAGCGCGCAAAGCCGCCGCCGAGATGATCATATATGCCGCCGAGCGACATTCTGGTCAGGGTCAGCTTCACGAGGTCGCGAAACCCGGAAGTCGTCGCGACCGCGCCGGCGCGCCACAGAAATTCGAAGACTTGCGTATTGGGAAATTTCGGCGCGCCGCGCAGGCCGCCCTCCACGGGATCGACGCCCTGTTCGATCTGTGACGCAAGATTGCGCATCTGTGCGGGCGTCAGGTTGAGCGCGCTGGCGCCGGACGGCGCTTTGTCGGATTGCTCCAACCGGGCGCGCACAGCCTTCACATTCTGTGCGATCGTCTCGGGCTCTGCGGCGAAGGTTTCGGCGACGCGTTTGAGCACGCTCACGAAGGCGGGCCGTCCATACTGGTCGGATTTCGGAAAATAGGTCCCGCCCCAGAAAGCCTCGCCTTCCGGCGTCAGGAACATCGTCAGGGGCCAGCCGCCCCTCTGCCCGAGCGACTGCAACGCCGTCATGTAGAGATGGTCGATGTCCGGACGCTCCTCGCGATCGACTTTGATATTGACGAAGAGTTCGTTCATTACCGCGGCGGTCGCCGGGTCTTCGAAAGACTCATGGGCCATGACATGGCACCAGTGGCAGGCGGCATAGCCGACCGACAGGAGGATCGGCTTGCGCAAATGGCGCGCTTCCTCGAGCGCTTCCTGCGTCCACAGGCGCCAATGCACCAGATTGTCGGCGTGTTGGAGAAGGTAGGGGCTCGCCGCCCGGTGAAGTTCGTTGTGCGACATCGGCTTCGTCGGTTTGAGGGCGCTTCCATCGCCGATGTGGCGAAGACTCGACATTCGGGAGACGAATATAGCGCTGGCCCGCGCCTTTTCCCTGGTTCGGCGCTCGTTTGCCCCAAGCAAGCAAACGGCTTGCCGAAACTTGCCGCAGCCGTAATACGCGCCGCCCGGGCGGATAAAAGCTGGTCGCTACCCGGCCGAGGGCGTTGGCGGCCCCTATCCAAACGGTCCAGCGATTCGCCGACTAATTCATGAACCAGCCGTGACTGACGACAATTGATTCCCCCGTCAGCGCATTCGTCTGAAATGAGGCGAGCATGAGCGCCACTTCGGCCACGTCCGAGATCATGGTGAATTGCTTGTCGACAGTCTCGCCCAGCATGACGTCGTCGACGACGCGTTGTTCGGTGATGCCGAGATCATGCGCCTGCTGGGGAATTTGCTTTTCGACCAGCGGCGTCATCACGAAGCCGGGGCAAATCGTGTTGGCGCGGACGTTATGTTTCGCGCCTTCCTTCGCCATCACTCGGGCGAGGCCGAGAATCCCGTGTTTGGCCGCGACATAGGCGGATTTCAGCGGCGACGCCTCATGGCTATGCACCGAGCCCATATAAATCAGCGCGCCCGACTTTTGAGGATACATGTATTTCACGCATGCCTTTGTGGTCAGAAAGGCGCCGTCGAGATGGATCGAAAGCAGCCTTTTCCAATCCTCGAAGGGAAATTCCTCAATCGGATGGACGATCTGAATGCCGGCATTCGAAACCAATATGTCGATCGTCCCAAAGGCTTTGGCGGCCGCGTCAACGCCGGCGCGCACTTGCTCCTCATTGGTGACGTCCATTGCAACCGCGATCGCTACGTCGTCGCCGCCGATTTGCGCCGCCGCGGATTTTGCAGCGTCAATGTTCAGATCGGCGATGCAGACCCTGCCGCCAGCCTTTGCAAAGCGCTGCGCAATGCCATGGCCGATGCCGCTCGCGGCGCCCGTAATCAACGCGACCTTGCCATTCAGCTCCATCGGAATGTTCCCCTAGGCGAGATAATCATAAACGACCTTGCCGAGCCCGAGCGTGAGGTCGGCGAGGATATGCGTCGCCGAAACAATCTCGCGCACCGGCAATTCGGCGACCGGCGCCAGCGCATGCGCGTTCAGTTCAAGGGAGGCCGGCCCCGTGTAGGCGCTCTTCACG
Source organism: Methylocystis sp. (assembly GCF_050246715.1). Classification (NCBI taxonomy): domain Bacteria; kingdom Pseudomonadati; phylum Pseudomonadota; class Alphaproteobacteria; order Hyphomicrobiales; family Methylocystaceae; genus Methylocystis; species Methylocystis sp. Next base: position 4,229 of record NZ_JBFWVN010000074.1, on the reverse strand, counting down.
GTGATGTCCTCAAGACGATAATCGACGAGTTCAAGAATGCGCGGAGAACCGTCCACATGTGGAATTATTTTCAGCAAATAATTGGGTTGCGTGAGCGAGCGGAGAACGTCGGCGCCATCGAGAGCGCGGTGCTTATACCCCATGACTCCGCGCGCGACCCGGATCGAGCCGTAATCGAGAACTCCGACGAGGGCGTCGCGCTCCACGGCCAAAGAAGGATTGGCGAGTTTTTTCGGGAACCCCCATAATTCCCGACCGCCATAGATCGGCGGCCCGTCATTGAGATACATGGCGTGCGTATACAGGCCTGGATTGCCATTGAAATAAACGGGGATCGCCTGACCTGATTCGCAATAGTCGCCGAACCCGGTCGAATCCGGCATGCGAATGAATTCATATTTGACTAGGTCGTCTCGAACCTCCAAAGGCTCGGGCACGACGCGCGCCAGCGCTTCGCGATCGGTGCGATAGGTGATTACAAGATATTCGCGGTTAAAGAACCGGTACGGCCCGCGCGGAAAGGCGGGACTCGTAAGCGGCATCGCAAAAGCGGTCTTGCGCACATCGTCGATTTTCATGAGGGCTCTTTCTTGTTGTCCGATTTGTACAGGTCCTTGGTGCAATCGAATATGACAACATCTTCGTTCGGGTGACGTCTGGACACCCATTTGGGGTTGGTCAATGTCGCGACGGCGTCGGCGGCGCCGGCCTTCCAATGATCTTCCATCGAGAATCGTGAAAAATCGTAGTCCTTGGAGTCGGTCTCATAGGCCGCGCGACGATGAATGAGCTGCGCGATCGTGACGCCGGCAACGTCGCCGAAGTCGCTCAACGCCAGCCAGTCAGGATCCTTATGGAGCTCTGGGCGAATTTTTTTCGAAAGCCGCTTTACCGCCACGCGAAGATCATGGGCGCGTTTGAGGAGATCGGTGTTGAGCCTTGTTCGGCTCGAATAGCGAATGTCCTTTTCCCGATGGAGGACATCGAGCAGCGTCTCAGGCGCCGGACCGCGCGCGCTGAATAAATCAACCTGGAAGACGCACAGATTGGTTTTCGGATCACAATTGTCCAAAATATACTGTAGCGGCGTATTGGAGACGAGGCCGCCATCCCAATAGAGTTCGCCATTGATCTCGACCGGCGGAAAGCCGGGGGGAAGCGCGCCGCTGGCGAGGACGTGATCCGGGCCAATGGTTTCGGTCATATTGTCGAAATATTGGAAATTGCCGGTTCGCACATTGACCGCGCCGACGCTCAGACGATCCCGCTTGGCGTTGATCAGATCAAAATCGACGAGCGCCGAAAGCGTATCCCGCAACGGCTGCGTATCATAGAGGCTGAGCGACGTCGGCGGATAGGGCAACGTCGGAACCACCGGCGGCAGCCGGGGCGCGAAAAAACCTGGCGCGCCGAATAGGGCGGCCATATTGGCGCCCAGGTCGGCCGACACGGCGCTCATGATGTCAGGCGCAACAAAGGACGAGGATGCGCCGTTCGTGACCCTCTCCCAGAATTCGCGCAGTCGAGCAACGCGTTTTTCCGGCGGGTTGCCGCATATGATCGCGGCATTGATCGCGCCGATGGAAATCCCGGCATACCAGTGAGGACAATATCCTCCGGCGTTCAACTCTTCGAATGCCCCTGCCTGATAGGCGCCGAGAGCGCCGCCGCCCTGTAGCACGAGGCCGATAATTTCTTTTGCCGCCATCCCCGCCGACCCCTATGTCAAGACGCCGCGCTGCTCTCATCGTCGCCATCGGCTCCAAGCGTTTTTGCAGAACTCGGGCGGCGGCGCCGCTTCCACACTGGCGTTCCGCGCGATCGGCGCAACGCTCTATCAGAGCGAGATGTCCGCCGCATGGATTTGCAGGCGACGGTCCGCAGCATATGGCGCTATTGGCCGCCATCGAGCTTCGTCGCCATCAAGGCGATGGTCTTCGCGTAAACACGCGCCTTATTCCACTCTAAAAAGACCGCAAAATTTGGCTCTCCTTCGTTCCAGCCCGCGCCCGTGCGCCAGCCCTTGCCTTTCAGGAAATTCGCCGTCGACGCGAGCGCATCGGCCGTCGATCTTATGAGATCGCGCCTGCCGTCGCCGTCGAAATCGACTCCATATGCGAGATAAGACGATGGCATGAATTGTGTCTGGCCGATTTCGCCGGCCCAGTCGCCGCGCATCTGCGCCGGAGACATGTCGCCGCGCTCGACGATCATCAGCGCATTGTTCAGTTCCTCCCTGAACTGCGCGGATCGCCGGCAATCATAGGCCAGCGTCGCCAGCGCCTGCATCGTCTTGAAGCGCCCATTGTCGGCGCCAAAGCCGGTCTCCAACCCCCAGATCGCCACCAGCACCGGGCCCGGCACGCCATAGCGCGCCTCGATCTGGCGCAACAGCGCGGCGTGGCGCTGCAGGAGCGCCCTTGCCTTGCTCAAACGTCGGGGCGTCACCAGACGGCTCGAGAATTTCTCGAAGCTTTGGCGAAAAATCCGCTGTCCCCGATCGCGGCCGATCACCGCATGGTCGTAGGAAATATCCGCTAACGCAGCGTCGAGCGTGCGCTGCGAGACGCCATTGGCTCGGGCGTCCCGCTTGACGTCCTCAAGCCATTGGCCGAAGCCCGACGCCGACGCTCCGCAGCTCTCGGCGCGCGCCGATTCGGCGCAGCCGAATAAGGCCAGCGCGCTGGCGGCGAGCCATATGCGAAGCGCGCTGGAGCATTTTGCGGGCGTATTCATCGCCCGGCACTGTAGTCAGGCCGAAATCGCGCCGCAACAAGCGGAACGCCGGATCAGCGACCCTTCTTCATGAATTGGCGTTTGCATGCCTTCGAAAGCTGGCTCGCATGCGCGCGCAGGCATTTTTCGACCGCGATCGCATCGGGCTCTTCCGCTGAGCAGAATTTGTGGGAGTCGCGCTCGCAGGCCGCGCGCTGCTTGTCCATGGCGGTGCGTGCGCTCACAGGATTGACCGCAGCAAGGCCAATGAAGGCCGCAAGAATTAAAATCAACTTGCTCATCGATCGGCTCTTTGGCTGTTAACGCTTGACCGCTCCGGTTCAAGAGCGGCGCGGCCAGAGCGATACCTGTGGCGAACGCCGCCGATATCAAGTGCGGGCGCCCGCGCCAGAGCTAAGGGCAACCGAGCGGCATTTCCAGCGTCTCCTCCGCCACGATGAGTCTGGCGCCGGTATTGGCCAAAATATCCGTGACGCTGACGCCCGGCGCACGTTCGCGCAGCGCAAGCCCTTCATCGGTCGGTTCGATCACCGCAAGCTCGGTCACGATGAGGCTGACCCGTCGCGCCGAGGTCGGCGGCAATGTGAGAGTCTCGACGATTTTCGGTTCGCCTTTTGCGGCGTGCTGCATGGCGACGATGACGCGCTTGGCCCCGGCGACGAGGTCCATGGCGCCGCCCATCCCAGGCGTAAATTTTCCGGGAACCATCCAATTGGCGAGACGCCCTGCCGCGTCGACCTGCAGCGCGCCGAGCACGGCCAAGTCGACATGGCCGCCTCTGATGAGCGCGAAGCTTGTCGCGCTGTCGAAGCTGGCGGCGCCCGGCAGCGCCGTTATGAATCCGCCGCCGGCGTCGGTGAGATCGTGATTCTCCATCCCCTCAGGCGGCGGCGCGCTGAAGCCGATCAGCCCGTTTTCGGTTTGAAAGGCGACCAACATTCCTTTCGGCACGAAGCGCGCCACGAGCGTCGGCAGGCCGATCCCGAGATTGACCAGCATGCCGTCGCGCAGCTCCAGGGCGACGCGTCGCGCGATGATTTCCTTCGCGTCCATCAGCGCGCCCCACTAACGAGGTGGGTGACGAGAGTTCCGGGCGTGCGCACCGCGTCGGGCGGAATGACTGCGGTCGGAACGATCTCATCCGGTTCGGCGATGACGCAATCGGCGGCGAATGCCATGACCGGATTGAAATTCGTCGCCGTCAGCCGATAGGTCAGATTGCCGAAATAGTCGGCTTCATGGGCGCGCAGCAAAGCGAAATCCGCCCGCAGCGGCCTTTCGATGAGATATGTCGCGCCGTCGATTTCGACGGTCTGCTTGCCTTGCGCCACCATCGTGCCGACGCCGGTCGGCGTCAAAACGCCGCCTAACATTACAGTTGCATTTTGATATGAGCGCGCTTTGCTTGTGCCTGATGTGCTCGTCGCCAGAGCGACCAGGCGATGATGAACTCTGGTCGGATGCGTTTGCGCGCAAGGCGCGTCGCGATACGG
>NZ_JBFWVN010000073.1:0-12533 GCF_050246715.1 Methylocystis sp. | reverse complement strand
AACTTCCGCCGCCTGCTCGCATGGCTGGCGCTTCTGTGGGCCTTGTTCCTGAGCGTCCTCGACGACGCCAACGCCTCAAATCGCCGACTAATCGCCGCTTAAATCGCGTTCTTCACGGGCGACTGTCCTCGCCGCAGTCGAAGGCGTTGCGGTCGTGGTTCTTGCCGAGCGACGCCTCCTCCCAGAAGAGTCCCGTCATTCGAGGGTGAAGCCCGCCTTGGAGGCGCGGACGAGGCGCGCGGGCGGGTCGGGCGGATTTTCCAAGAGGTCGAGCACGCGCAGGGAGTCGCGTTCCGACAGGCGCAGCTTTTCGGCTTCAGCGATGACGGCCTGGGCGCGCGGCATTGCGGCGCGCAGAATGAAGCTGGTCAGGTCGAGACGTTCGAGCGCGGCGGCGCGCGCCAGCACGGCCTTGTCCTCAGGCTTGAGCCGCAACTCGACGCGGCCGCTTTCGACATGTTCGCGTGGCATGGTCACCTCTCGATCATCATACGGATTCAATCCGTACAGAGCAAGAGAATCTGGAGGCCCCATCGCGCGGGTTTCAGCTCGGGCCTACGCCTAAGGCAGACGGCGCAGCGCCTCGACGAGATGCCCAACCTGCTTCGTCGTGGCGACGCCCGCTTCGTTTTCTTCGAGCAGGATGATGTCGGACCCGGCGAGGTTTTCGTCGAGTTCTTCCGACGTCGCCTTCAGCCGCTCGCCATTCGAGGCGTCGCCGGGCGCGCGCCGGTAATGACCGAGTTCGATTCCGTTGTCCTCGGTCCGCATATAGAACCAATAGTCGATTTGCGGCGGACAGGGCGCGAGCGTCGCCGCCGCCAGAACCTGATGCAGAAAGCTTCCGCCAAGCGCGAGCAGGTGCGGCGGTCGCGCGCAATCGCCCTTCTCCCCTGCCCTGCCGATCGTCGCCGTCGGATAATTTGCGTCGGGCCACAGAAGATTGAGCAAGTCCAGCAGGTCGCGGTCGGTGCCCTCGGCTTCCGGCGCCGGCGCCGAGGCAAAGTCGAGAATGCCGACAGGAGAAGCCGGCAGCGCGCGCGTCACCTCGCGCATGGCGAGCGCGCCGCCGACGCTGTTCCAATGCGAGCCGCCGCGCGGAAAGAGCGCGATCGGCTGTTTGGATTTTTCCGCAGCGATGAGCGCCGGGCCGTCCACATAGCGCACCTGCGCGCCGTCGAGCGCCGCGCGATAGGGCGCAAGCTTCTCCGACGTCGTCGTCGCGCGCGCGGCGCAGGGCGCGGACTTCGGCAAATCTTCCGCATAGCGCGCCGCCTTGGACGGCGAAATCAGATAGACGAAGCTCTTTCCATGCGCCTGCGCCAGCTCCTGAATGTCGCGCAACGTCGACGACCATGCGGCGAGGCGCGAAGAATCGAAGCCGCCGTCACGCGCGCAAAATTCGTTGATATAAATATCCTCATAGAGCTGGCCGTTGCGGCCGATCAGGACGCCGGGCGCCGCCGAGCCGCCGAACAGCGAAAAGACGAGCTGATTTTTGGCGCGCACGGAAATCGGAAAGACCGGCGACATTCGCCCGAGATTTGTCGACACCGCCTTTTGAGTCACGCCGGAGAGAAAAGCTTCGAGCGTCCAGGGCGCGGGCTTTGGCTTCGCGACGCCAGCAAGCGGCGAGGCGCTGCGGATACGCAGCTTCGGCCAATCGCGTTCAACGGCGAAATTCCACAAATTTGCGAGGAAAAGAAAGGCGATGAAACCCGCGCAGCCAAAAATCGGCAAGCGCGCGAAGGTGAGCGACTTTAAAAAGGCGCGCGCGACGGAAACTGACGCCGGCGCCGGAGGCTCGCATACCGCTTGATCTTTCTCGACGCGCTTATCCATATCGGCTCGATCGCCCGTCCGCTTCAAAAGCGAAAATAGATGAACGGCTTGAAGGGATCGGCCAGTCCCTTCGCCAACGCCGCAAGGAAGAGCAGCGATAGCGCGCTGTTCGACGCCAAGGCGTAACGCTGCGCCGCGCTCACCCAATCGAAGTCCTTGACATAAAGCGACAACCGCTGCGCCACGCAAATCGCCGCGGCGATCAGCGCCACGACAATATATTCTTCGGGAATGGCGATCTCCATGCTGGATTGCGCCCAAGGATTCGCCATCAACGCCAGCAGCGCGCCCGCTTGAGACAGCGAGGTGGCGCGAAAGAAGGTCCAGCCGACGATGACGACGACCATCGTGACGATATTGGCGCACCAATCCGGCAATCGCTGCAGGCTTTTCACCAGAAACAGCCGGTCCAGCACCAGGAACACGCCATTATAGGCGCCCCAGGCGATATAGGTCCAAGCGGCGCCATGCCAGAGTCCCGAGGCGAAAAAGCAGATCCACAAATTGAGATAGGTGCGCGCTTCGCCGCGCCGATTGCCGCCGAGCGGAAAATACAAATATTCGCGAATCCAGCTGGTGAGTGAAATATGCCAGCGCCGCCAGAAATCGGTGATGCTCGTCGCGACATAGGGCATGTTGAAATTTTCTAAGAGCCGGAAGCCGAACATGCGCGCGAGCCCGATCGCCATGTCGGAATAGCCGGAGAAATCGAAATAGATTTGGAAGGTGAAGAACAGCACGCCCGCCCAGGCTTCGGCAAACCCAAGCGCGCTAACGTCATGCGAGAAGATGAGGTCGGCGCCGCTCGCCAGCGTATCGGCAAAAAGCAGCTTCTTCACCACGCCGAGCATGAAGCGCGAAAAGCCGATGACGAAATCGTCGAGATCGGCGTGCGGCATCTCGTCGAACTGGCGCGCGATGTCGTGATATTTGATGATCGGCCCGGCGAGGAGCTTCGGGAAGAAGAAGACATAAAGCCCATAGAGCAGTGGCGCCCGCGCAGGCGCCGTGACGCCGCGATAGACGTCGACGAGATAGGTGATCTTTTCGAAGACGATGAAGCTGACGCCGATCGGCAGCGCGATCTGGGGAATGTTGATCCCCGGCAGCGTCAGCGCCTTCAACAGCGCATCGAGATTGAGCGCGAGAAAGCCGGTATATTTGTAATAGACGAGGATCGCGAGATTTGCGACGACGCCAAGCGCGAGCCAGAGCTTGCGAGGTTTTTGCTCTGACGACGCGGCGATCTTTTGCGCCGCATAAAGGTCGAGCGCGACCGAGGCGAAGACGAGGAAAATAAAGACCGGCTCGCTCCAGGCGTAGAAGATCACGCTGGCCGCGAACAGGATGATCACCCGCCGCAGGCGGACCTCTCCGAAAAACAGATAGATGAGGTAAACCGCCGGGCCGAACAGAAACAGGAACAGCGGCTCGTAAAAAAGCATGATTGTCCTGCGTTCGTCGGCGCAAGGGGCGAGCGCGAAAGCCTGCGGCTTCTACCAAAAGCCCTGTTAGGGGGCAAGAATGCCGTCCCCAAGGCCAAGGTGATCGCTTGCGCCGTCGGCGGGCAACGCCTATCACCCGGCCTCATGACCTCTCCCAGCGATTTCACGCCAAAATCCGACTTCCTGCAGGCGCTGATCGCGCGTGGCTTCGTTCATCAATGCTCCGATTTCGCGGGGCTGGACGAGAAGGCGCGGTCGGGGACGCTTTCCGCCTATATCGGCTTCGACTGCACGGCGCCCTCGCTCCATGTCGGTTCGCTCCTGCCGATCATGATGCTTGCCTGGCTGCAGCGCACCGGCGGCAAGCCCTTACCGCTGATGGGCGGCGGCACGACGCGGGTCGGCGATCCTTCCGGCAAGGACGAGAGCCGCAAGCTGCTCACCGTCGAGCAGATCGACGTGAACAAGGCATCGATCAGGACCGTCTTCGAGCGCTTCCTCACCTTCGGCGACGGCGCGTCAGACGCGCTGATGCTCGACAACGCCGATTGGCTCGCGCAACTGAACTATATCGATTTCCTGCGCGACGTCGGCCGCCATTTCTCGGTCAATCGCATGCTGACGATGGATTCGGTGAAACTGCGGCTCGAGCGCGAGCATGAGCTCTCCTTCATCGAATTCAACTACATGTGCCTGCAGGCCTATGATTTCGTCGAGATCAACCGGCGCTACGGCGCGCTGCTGCAGATGGGCGGCTCCGACCAATGGGGCAATATCGTCACCGGCCTCGATCTTGGGCGGCGCATGGGCTGTCCGCAGCTTTACGCGCTCACCTCGCCGCTGCTGACGACATCGTCGGGCGCCAAGATGGGCAAGACCGCCGCCGGCGCCGTCTGGCTCAACGCCGACATGCTGTCGCCGTACGATTACTGGCAATATTGGCGCAATACCGAAGACGCCGACGTCGAACGCTTCCTGAAACTCTTCACCTTCCTGCCGATGGACGAGATCGCACGGCTCGCGGCGCTGCAAGGCGCCGAAATCAACGACGCGAAGAAAACGCTCGCGACCGAAGCGACCGCGCTCATTCATGGCCGCGCGGCGGCGGACGCGGCCGCTGAAACCGCGCGCGCGACCTTCGAGGAAGGCGCGCTCGCGCTGTCGCTCCCAAAGGTATCAGTTTCGGCCGAGGACATCGCCGCCGGGCTTGGCGTGCTGACCGCTTTCGTCAAGGCGGGACTGGTTTCGTCAACCGGCGAGGCGCGACGCCAGATCAAGTCCGGCGGGCTGCGCATCAACGATTCGCCGGTGACGGACGAACGCGGAATCATCGGCGAAAGCGAATTCGCGAGCGAAGGCGTCGTCAAACTTTCGCTCGGCAAGAAGAAGCACGTCCTGCTCGAGCGCGCCTAGCGCTCTGCGCAGATTACCGCTCCTGCGGCATGCGCGCGGTGCCGTCGATCACGCCCATGATTTTGCGCATCAGGCCTGGCGCGATCGCCGACAGCGGATTGACGTTGATTGAAGGCGACGTCAGCGCGCCATAGAGCCGATAGCTAAGGCCAAAAACGCCTTCATGCTGGCCGCCGGCGAGCACCACGCCGACGACGGGAATGTTCGACAGCAGGCTGTTCAACGCATAGGCCGGCACATAGGTGCCGACGAGATCGAGCTTCTCGCGCTGGAAGTCGATATAGCCGTCGAAGGTAAGGCCGATCTCCGGACCCGACAGCACGCCGTCGCGCACGGCAAGCTGTCCGCCGGTCCAGCCGAACTCGCTCTCCAATCTGCCGACGCGCACGAGGTCGGGGTCGAAGCGATAATTGCCGCGATCGTCGGTTCGCGCCGTGCCGCTTTGCGCCATCAGCCGGCGCACCGTCGGCTCGCCGCGCACAAAGAAGTCGCGGATGCGCAAGGCGCCGTCGGCGCGGTTCTGGCCCAGCTGCACAGTCGCGCTCAGCGCGCCACTGTCCATCTTTCGATAGATGTCGAGGAAGGAGAGCAGCGAGCCGCCATCGTTGGTTGAAATTTCCATCTGCGACGCGCCGTCGGCGCCGCGATCCGTGCCGACGGAGAGCTGTTCGCGGCCAAAATAGCCGGTCAGCGCCACTGCGCGCAGCTTGCCGCCGCGCCGCTCCATTTTCAGGTCCACATTGGAGAGAATTTGCTTGTTATGGCCGGTTACGATCGGCGACTTGAAATCGAGCTCGACGTTTTCGATCGTTCCCTTGCCGACGCCGCGGTCGGCGCGCAACAAGCCCTGCATTATCGGCCGCGCGTCGAAATTCGTCCCGCGTGCGACGATTTTCACGGTCTCGCCGCTGCGCTGAACGTCGATGCGCATGTCGTCCCCCGGCGAGAGCCGCGCCTGGGTGAGACGGACGGCGCGGAAGGCGCCGTCGCGGGCGAAGTCGATGACGCCCTGCGCCTGCGTCGGCCCCGCGTCGAACACGAATTGTTCGAGCGCCATCGCCTCGCCGCGACGCGTCAAATTGAATGAGGCCTTCGCCGGTTTTCCGGCCGGCTTCACCAGGCCCGGCAGCGGATTGTCAAAATTCGTCCGGGAAAGATCGAGTTCGATCTGCGTATCGACATTCTCGACCGGGAGCGGCGTGCGTATCGTCGCCAGGATCGGGCCGCTGACGCCGGCGATGGCGTAGCCCGCACGCTGACGCGCCGCGTCGTCAAAGGTGAAGGCGACATGCGCCTGGGCGGCGCCCTTGTCGCCAAAGCCGCGATGAACTTCGAGCGTGGCCGGCGCGTTGAAGAGACGGCCCGTTCCGCTGACGCGCAGTCCGGTTCGATCGGCGACGACGCGCAGGGCGCCGCCTTCGAGCTTCTCCTTGCCGATCAGATTGTCGACAACGAGATTCGACGTCGTCGCATCTATGGTAAAAGTCGTCGCCTCGTCGCGGGCGTTGACGCCCGTCTCGAAATCGACGCGTAACCGTCCCTCGAGCGTCCCTTTCAGCGCGCCGGGCGCAACAGGAATGGACGCATGTTGGGCGATCGCCGGCAATGTCAGAAGGTCGGCGACGGCTTCGACGTCGCCGCCGACGTCGACCTCGACCGTGGCGGGGGTCGGGCGGAGCGCGCTGTCGGCGACGAGGAACCGGCCCGAGGAGAGCGCGAGACGCCGCCCGCGCCCCGTCTCCATGACGCCTGAGGTCGCGGCGAAAGACACCGTCTGACCGGTGACGCGCAGATGTCCGTTGATGCCGTTAAGCGGCGCCATGCCCGGCAGAATTTCAGTGACCGCGCCGTCGACAATGTCGCCTTCGGCGAGCAGAGATTGATCCGGCGGCGCCTGTTCGTAGCGCATCGCCGTCATCGCCGCGCCGTCGAAATCAGCGGCGTAGCGCGCCTGCTTCAACACACCCGTCGGCACATGGTCGACAAACCAGGTGCGCACGGACGGTGCGACATGGGTCGGCCACAGCCGCGACAGCGCGCGAATCTGTGTTTCCTCGACGCCCATTTTGAGCGTGATGCGAATGTCGTCGCGCCAACTGAACGCGCCGCTGAGGTCAACATGCGTTTCCGGGCCGGCGAAGGCGAATTTGTCGAAAACGATCTGGCGTTCGCCGTGGAAGAGGCGCGCGCTGAACAATCCGCTGTCGATCCGAATGTTCTTCTCGCCCGCGCGCTCGGGCGCCACCACCGTCGGCGCTTTGAGCCGGAGCCCCAGCGTCCAGGGCCTGTCGACGCTCGCCACGTCAGCGATGCTGGTCGCCCCTGCGGGCGGGCGGGCTTCGCCGACGATCGTCATGTCGAAGCCGCCCGCTTTGAACACCAGTGGCGCAATCACTACTTTCCGCGCGCCCCTGTCCCAGGTCGCGACGCCGGCGACCTTCTCGATCATCACCGGCTCATGGTCGGGTTCGTCGAAGCGGAAAAAGCCCCGGCCCACCTCCGCCTGGCCCGATGCTTCGAGAATCTCGTCGCCCGCGCCGAGCGCAAAAGCAAGATCGAAAGAAAACGGCGCGTCAGTGTCGAAGCGGGTGGTGCGAAAACCGCCGGCAAGCGCGATCTCGTCGATCGACAAATCGCGAAACTGCGCGTGGAACTCGCGCCGTCCTCCAGGAACGCCCTTTGCGACGGCGATCGCCGTCCAATGCCCGGAAGGACCGTTGGCCGCCGCCGAGAAGCGCATCCCATTGCCGCCCTTGTCGAGACTGAGCGTCACGTCGTCATAGCGGATGGCGCGATCGATTGTTCGATCGTCGATGGTGAGCCGGCCATGCACGACGCCAAGGCGATCGAGCGCGCCGAACGGACTGTTCGGACTGGTGGCGAGGTCCATGAGCGCCCGCAACCCCCCCGTCGCTTCGTGCAACAGAGTCACGCGCCGCGCCCCTGCCTCCGCCGGCGCAATTCTCGGCGCCTGCGCCGGAACAGGATGCGCGCCGGCTGAAATCGCCACGGCGCCGTTCTGATCGACGGAGAGCCGCAAATCCAAGTTGAGAACCTCCAGCCGTCGCAGCTTTACGCGGCCGATCAACAAGGAATGGAGGTCGAGCGACAACTCGGCTCGCGGCGCCGCGACGATCGGAAGGCCGTCCTTCTTGACGATGAAATTGTCGACCGAGAGCGTGGGGCCATGCTCGCCATTGCTGACCGAGGCGGTGGCGAGCGAAAATTCATATCGTTCGCCCGCGAGTTCATCGAGCGATCGAACGATGTGCGGCGCGAGCCAGGCGAGAGAGATGGCGCCCTGCGAAAGGAGCAGGAAGAATCCGCCGAGCGTCACAGTGCAAAGCAGCGCCGCGGCAAGCCCGCTCAGCATGATCACGCGGAGAATTCCGCTGCGCGGCGCCGAAAATTTTACGCGCCACGCGGCGCGACAGGCTCGCAGCAATGCGCGCTGCGCCATGTCGACGACGGCGTCGCCGCTAGGCTTGCGCCCCGTCCTGTCGGTCAATTGGCCTCGCTCTCGGCTACCCGCAGCCTGGGCGTAGAAAATAAAGCCGGTCTTGCCGGTTGGCGCGCAGTCTGCATTCTAAGGGCTGATTTTAGCTGCGGATGCGACGAAAGGAAGGCGCCATGAGCACGACCGTCGGGAAGGCGGAGGCCAAAGCTGAGCAGGCGGGCTTGAAAGTGGGCGACCCGGCGCCCGCCTTTGATCTTCCGGGGGCGGGCGGCGAACAGCTTTCGCTCGGCGCGCTCAAGGGCAAGAAAGTCGTGCTTTATTTCTACCCTAAGGACGACACTTCGGGCTGCACCAAGGAAGCTATCGATTTCAATTCGTTGCGCGATAAATTCGCCAAGGCGAAGACAATCGTCGTCGGCATGTCGCCGGACTCCGTCAAGAGCCACGACAAGTTTCGCACAAAATACGACTTGTCGCTGCCGCTAGCGTCGGACGAGAAGAAGGAGACGCTCGGCGCCTATGGCGTCTGGGTCGAGAAGAGCATGTATGGCCGCAAATATATGGGCGTCGAACGCACGACGGTGCTGATCGGCGCCGACGGCCGCATCGCCAAAATCTGGCGCAAGGTCAAGGTGCCGGGCCATGCGGAAGAGGTTCTGGCGGCCGCCAAGGCGCTGTAGCGACCCTTATCGTCGCTTAGCGCCTTAGTCATGGTCGTGCTCGGCGGCGGGAGCGGAGTCGGCCGGCGTCGCTGCGCCGGAACCCTTTTTGGCGATGAGGCGCGCCATGTCCTGAGCCCCCTTCTTCGCTGCGGCAAAATCCGGCTTCGCCGCCAGCGCCGCGTCATAATCAGCCTTGGCGCGGGCGAAGTCCTTCTTGGCGCGCCAGGCGTTGGCGCGGTTGACCAGCGCACTGACATAGCCGGAGTCAATTTTCAACGCGGCGTCGAAATCGGCGATCGCCTTGTCGAATTCGCCCTTGGCGTAATGGCAGGCGCCGCGTCCGTTGCGCGCCGCCGCGAGTTTCGAATCGCGCTTGAGCGCCTCGGAAAAGGCGGCGATGGCGCGGTCGTGATCGCTCTTCGCGTGGTATAGAACGCCAGCGGCAAGTAGCGGGGCGGTCGATTTTGGGTCGGCCTTCGCCGCCTCTTCGAGATCCGCGAGCGCCTTTTCGATATCGCCCTTCGCTCGCCAGATATGGGCGCGCGCCAGCAGCGCCGTAGCATTATTCTTATCGAGAGCGATCGCCCGGTCGTAGTCGGCAAGCGCGCTGTCGAGATCGCCCTTGGCGTGATTGGCGGCGCCGCGCGCGGCTAAAACTGCCGACGATTTGGGATTAATCTCCAACGCCTTGTCGAAGTCCTCCAGCGCGTGGGCGTAATCGCCCTTCGCCCGATAGGCGCTGGCGCGATTGACATAGGCCGCCTCCCGGTTATGCGGCGTCTCCTTCGCGATCTCCTGAATGATCTGGGTGCATCCGGCGATTCGCGCGTCGGGATCTGGCGCGCGGCATTGGTTCCAGCCCGGGCTGACGCCGCCCTTATGCGCGGCCAGGGCTGGCGCGCCGACAAGCGTAAAGGCGAGGATGATGGCAGCTGAAACCCGCGCCCGCGCGGCCGCTCGCGCAGCGGAATTGAAACGCTGATGCATGGATTGGACGTGGCTCCTCGAATTAGAGTGGCGACGGCATGCTACCCCAAGGAATATCGCCCGCAACCCGGAAATATCCTTTTTTGTGACGATCCCGGCCCTCTCGGCGGTAGAGAACCGCACTGTCGTCAAGCCCAGAACGGAACCTTTCTGGCGAAGCGCGGCTGGAACGCGTTAGGACTTCAGGCTGGGGAGAAAAACGTTTAAAACAACTCTGAAATGAGTCTCCTCACCACCAATGCGGAACTGGTCGCGGTCTGCGAGCGTTTCGCCCAACACCCTTTCGTAACGGTCGACACGGAATTCCTGCGGGAAACGACGTTCTGGCCGCGGGTTTGCGTCATCCAGCTCGCGTCGCCTCAAGAGGCGGTGGCGATCGACGCCCTTGCCGAAGACCTTGATCTTACCCCGTTTTTCGACCTCATGGCCAACCCCGACGTGGTCAAGGTTTTCCACGCCGCGCGCCAGGATCTCGAAATCATCTGGCGTCTCGCCCGACTAATCCCCGCGCCGCTTTTCGACACTCAGGTCGCGGCCATGGTCTGCGGATTCGGGGAACAAGCCTCCTATCTCGAACTCGTTAAGGCGATCACGCGCGCCAATCTCGATAAATCGTCGCGTTTCACCGACTGGTCGCGGCGTCCCCTGTCGGAGGCGCAGATCGATTATGCGATCGCCGACGTCACCCATCTTCGCGACATTTACGCCGCGCTCCGCGGGCGGCTCGAACGTTCCAACCGCCTCGAATGGCTTGCTGACGAGATGGAGACGCTCACCTCGCCGGCAACCTATGAGCAGCATCCGGAAAACGCCTGGGAACGCCTGCGCCACCGGGCGCGCAAGCCGCGCGACCTCGCGGTGCTGATGGAGATCGCCGCCTGGCGCGAGCTGGAGGCGCAAATGCGCGACGTGCCGCGCTCGCGCGTGCTGAAGGACGATGTGCTCCTCGAAATCGCGGTCGCCGCGCCGCGCTCGATCGAGGCGCTCGGCAATCTGCGCTCCTTTCCGAAGGGAATGGAGCGTTCCCGCGCGGGAGCGGACATTGTCGCCGCGGTTGAGCGCGGCGTCGCCCGCGATCCCGCCACTTTGCCGCGCATCGAACGCGATCGGCGCAATTCGAACGGCGCGACGGTCGAGCTGCTCAAGGTGCTGCTGCGTCAGGTGGCGGAAGAAACCGGCGTCGCCGCCAAGATGATCGCGACCGTCGACGACCTCGAAGCCGTCGCTCATGACGATGAAGCCGACGTCCCGACGTTGAAGGGTTGGCGCCGCGCGATTTTCGGCGAGAAGGCCCTTGAGCTGAAGCGGGGACGGCTGGCGCTTGCGGTGGAAAACGGCCGCGTCGTGACATTTGACTGGCAAGAGCACGCTGAGTCCGCAACCGCCGAATAATAGAGAATTTACCTTCCGCGACGCGAAAGAAATAGGCAGAGTCCCATTTGCCTCCGCTGCGTCGGCTAAAATTTGAACACTCAAAATAATCATTTAATTTCATTTGGTTAGTCAGAATTAATTAGATTTTATTGCACTGCACTATTGATGTGGTGCGATGCAGTATCCACCTCCGGGGCGAGCGAGGCGTCGGCTGGCTACGGCGGCCGCATAGCCTTGCTTCGAAGATGGAAGGAAAACACATGATCGCAGGAAATCGAATTGTCGCGGCGGCGTTCGGCGGAGCGCTGTGCCTTGCAGCAAGCTCGGGCCTGTCCGCCGCCGACGCTTCATTGACGATGAAGCCGCTCATGGCGGCAAGTTTTGACGCCGGATCGAAGCATGTCGTGAGCTATTTCGCATCAGGCGAGAACGGCTGCCGTCTGACGATGATGGTGATCGACACGGCGCTGAATGAGGAGCCGACGCCGCAGACCCAGGCGACGCGTCTTGTCTTCACCGTCGCTCATGGCAAGGCCGCGCATTTCGACTCGGCTGCGGGCGGGTCTTTGCGCTTCAGCTGCGTTCAGGGCGCCGAATCGATGCGCGTCGACAAGATTGATCGCGTCGCGGCGAACCCCACCACTGAATAACATCCCCCTGGAGCGGCGGCGCCTGGTTGCGCCGCCGCATGGTGGCTCTATCGAAACCCTGGAATTGTCGGCTGCTGGACATTGCGTCCGCCAAGGCGCCTCGCGACTATCGTTGCGAATAAGAGCAATTCCAGGGAGGAGCAAATGTCCAGCCTGTACGAGCGCCTGGGCGGCGAAGGCGCAGTCAACGCGGCAGTCGAACTTTTCTATCGCAAAGTGCTCGCAGACGGCCGGATCGCACATTTCTTCGACGGCGTCGACATGGAAAGCCAGATCGCCAAGCAGAAGGCGTTTCTCACCATGGCGTTTGGCGGACCCAATAATTACACCGGCGCCGACATGCGCAACGCGCATAAGCGCCTCGTCGAAAAGGGTCTCAACGATTCGCATGTCGATGCGGTGATCGAAAACCTCAATTACACGCTGCGCGATCTCGGCGTTGCCGACGCCGATGTGAAGGAAGTCGCCAATCTCGCCAATTCAGTGCGCGACGACGTGCTCAATCGCTAATCTCGTGACGCTTGTCGCTTACGAAGGCGGCGCGATCGACGTTGCGCCGGGCGAAACCGTCCTTGAAGCGTAAGCGTGATCGGACGACCGCCTACCGCTCTGCATGTGGAGTTGATTAGGTGTCCACCATCGAAGAGGTGGACACCAGATGGCGGCTGCGAATGATGGTGTTGGTGCGGGGCGTCGGACGTGG
>NZ_JBFWVN010000072.1:0-13135 GCF_050246715.1 Methylocystis sp. | reverse complement strand
GTTACTCACCCGTCTGCCACTCCCTATTGCTAGGGCGTTCGACTTGCATGTGTTAGGCCTGCCGCCAGCGTTCGTTCTGAGCCAGGATCAAACTCTCAAGTTTGAGATTTGTCCTGACTGGTCACTTCTCTTGACGAGTCCCAAGCACACTCGCCTTCTCGTCTCACGACGATGAAGACAATGGTGTACTTAGAAAACGTGACCGTCAGAGTGTCTCATCGACCGCTCTCCGAGGAGAAGCGGTCCGCAAGGACCTCCGCCGTCCACGTTTCTCTTTCTTCCGATTCGATTGTCAAACAGCGCATTAGTGAGGCGAAAAGCTCACGCTTTTCCGGCGAAGCGTCTTCGTCCCGACCATTCAGCCGGGTGGCTGGTTCCTGCCGACAGACGAAGAAGCGACACCGTTCGCTGCTCGTTGGCAGCGCCGCCGTCGATGGATTGGTATATATTCGGCTCCCTTTCGGGTGTCAACACGGTTCTAAAAAAACTTTACAATTTCGTCGCGACGCCGGGGAGTCCCTGATTTTTCTGACGTTAGCCGGTGGATAAGGGCGTTTCCCTACGCCGCAATAGGGCCATAATGCCGAGGCTTCGTCCTATACGTCGGTTTGACGAACCGAGCGCAATATTTGAGGATTGGTTTAGCGAGCTAAAGCGCTACAGGAAACCGCCGATCGACGACAGGCGCTGACGGCGGGCGCGGGAGAAGCCGGCCGCTGCGGCTCTCCCCAAACCAACAAGAGAAACGTAACGGCTAGGTTGAATGGCAGTTCAAATGACCGGTCGCCTCGTCCCCGCGGCGCAAGGCGGCCCCGACTGGTTGGGCGACGAACCCGCGATCGAGGTTGACGGCCGTCGCCATACTCCCGACGACAGGCGGCGCGTCTCGACGCGCTGGCTCTCCGGCACGGTGCTGACCGGGCTTTCCGGCGCGCTGCTGATCAGCGCGGCGGCCTATACGGCGCTCGATCAACAGACCCGCTTCGCTGAAGCGCCGACCCGCGCGCAAACGGCGCGCGGGGCCGACTCCGAAGAGCAGCAGACCGTCAATCCCAAGAAAGGCGACCGGCTGATGCGGGCGGTCGACGTCGTCGCGGCCAAACACACGTTCAAAGCCGCCACCACCTCGCGCGCCGGGGACAAGGAGGTCGTGCGCAACCGCGCCTTCACGCGCGTGGCCGCGACTCTCGCTCTCGCCCCCTCGACCTTCGCGAGCGAGGTGCCCGCCTATAATCCGCTCAAGCTGATCACAAACGCCCGAGTCCCCGAGAACGCCGCCGAGGCCGATCTCGCGCCGGATCAGGCGGAAGTATCGTTCGAAACCCGCGACCTCGCCGCCTTCTCGGTCATGGCGCAGAGCGCCCAGCTGACGCTCGCCGAAGCGCAGGCGCAGGTCGTCGAGCAGGTCAAGTCCAGCCTCGCCGCAGGACCGCAAGCTTCGGCGTTGCCCCTGCCCGGCCAGATGCTGCTGACGCGCACGAGCCGCGCGGCGATCGACCCGCTGGCGCTCGCCTATGTGACCCCGGGCGGATCGCTCACGACTCCCTTCTCCGGAATCGAAGTGCGCATGGTGGCGGAGAACGTCACCATCGCGCCGCGCGACACGCCGCAGCCGACGCAGATGGAAGAGAAGCTTGTCGTCGTTAAGCGCGGCCAGACGCTTTTCGACGTTCTGGACGCCGTCGGCGTGTCCCAGTCCCGCGCCGCCCTGGTCGCCGCGGCCTTCAAGAACAAGCGCGGCGAGCCGGTGCGCGAGGGCCAGCGGGTCAAGCTGCTCTTCGCGGACTTCGACGGATCGGGCAAGAACATGCAGCTCGCCCGCGTCTCGGTCTACAATGACGAATCGATCGAATCGATCGTCGCGGCGACGGACAAGGGCGCATTCGTGCAAACGCCGACCGGGCCGGCGTCATTCGCCAAAGATGGCGGGTCAAAGTCTCGAGACGGGATTAACGACGACGAAGGCGCGATGCGCCTTTACGACTCCCTCTATGAAACTGCTCTCAAACAGCAGATTCCGCGACCGATCATCAATGAGCTCGTGCGGGTATTCGCAAATGACGTCGATCTCCAGCGCGGCGTCGCCGCCGGCGACACGTTTGACGTCTTCTATGACGAAGCGGACGAAGGCGCGACCGCCGGACGCGACGCGCTGCTCTATGCGTCGCTGACGACCCGCAACGAGTCCTATCGATATTACCGCTTCTTCACGCCCGACGACGGGCTGCTCGACTATTACGACGAGAATGGCCGTTCGAGCCGCAAGTTCCTGGTGCGCAAGCCGATTTCGAATGGCGAGACGCGCTCCGGCTTCGGCATGCGTCGCCATCCGATCCTCGGCTACTACAAAATGCACACGGGCGTCGATTGGGCGGCGCCGATCGGCACGCCCATCCTTGCGGCCGGCAATGGCACGATCATCAAGGCGCAATGGGATTCGGGCTATGGGCGCCGCGTCGAAATCCAGCACGCCAACGGCTACATCACCACCTATAATCACATGTCCGGCTTCGCGCGCAGCGTGAGGGAAGGCTCGCGGGTCAAGCAGGGCCAGGTCATCGGCTTCCTTGGCTCGACAGGATTGTCCACCGGACCGCACCTCCATTACGAGGTGATGGTCAACGGCCATTTCGTCGATCCGATGCGCGTCAAGCTCGCGCGCACGCGTGAAATTGAGGGCCGGCTTCTCGTCGAGTTCAGGAGAGAGCGCGACCGCATCGACGGGCTCATGGCCAGGGCGCCCAATAGCGACGCCAAGATCGCGACTCGGCAGACGAAATAGCTTTGAAACGAAATAGTTTTGGCGATTATCGCCTAACGCGGGTGGCGCGAGCGGCGTCTCTTCAAGCGGCGTCGCGCCACTCATAGGCCGGAACGAACTGGCTGTCGCGAACCCTGCGGACGATCTGCTCGATCGTCGCCATCGCCTCCCGGTTGAGCGAGTCGCGCGGGAATTCGATGCGGAATTCGCGCTCGACCGCGAGCAGCAGACGGATCGCCGTATAGGGGGTCATCCCCAGCTCATAAAGGTTGGCGCGCGGCGTCAGATGGGCCGCCGGAATGCGGATTTGGGCTTCCTGGTCAATCAGGCTTTGAATGATCTCGAACATTTCGCTCTCCCCTGGCGCTTTCCAAATTCGATGATCCAAAGCTAGCGGGAGTCCGAGCAAATGTTCGTGCGGCGACGCACACGGAGATCGACGCAAGAGAAGCAACTGCGATCGATCGCTGAGCGTATAAGAATCTTGGCTCTATAGTCCTATGCGCCGACGGACATCGGCGGGCGTCCAGCCCTCGGCGCGCAAGGCCCGCAGCGCCGTCGACGCCACGCTTTTTGCGAGTTTCTCGCTCTTCTCGTCCAGAATGAGATCGTGGTGCAGATAGTCCGGCGCCGGCAGGTCGAGCAGAACCTGCAGCAGCCGATGCAGGCTTGTCGCCTCGAACAGATCGCTTCCGCGCACGACATCGGTCACGCCCTGCAGCGCATCGTCGACGACGACGGCGATGTGATAGCTTGCCGGCGTATCCTTGCGGGCGAGGACGACGTCGCCCCATCGCGCCGGGTCGGCGCCGATCGTCGCGCCCAGTTCGTCGCCGTTCGATGACAGCGGGAGCGCGCCGAATTCCTGCCAGGTCAGCCCCTGCCCCGCGAGCGCAGACGCCTTGCGCATGTCGAGCCGCAAGGCGACGCCGCCCGCGGCAAGCGCTTCGCGCGCCGGACGGCGCGGCTTGGCGCGGCATGTTCCGGGATAGAGCGGCGAGCCGTCGGGATCGCGCGGCCAGTCCGGCTTCCCGTCCGTCGCCCGAGCAATGTCCGAACGTCTGCAGTCGCAGGCATAGAGGAAACCCATCTCGTCCAGCCGCTCGAGCGCGACGGAATAATCGCCGAAATGCTCCGACTGCCGGCGCGCCGGCCGCTCCCAGTCGATCCCGAGCCAGGCGAGATCGTCATAGATCGCCGCCTCGAACTCAGGTCGGGCGCGACCCGTATCGATATCTTCGATGCGCAAAAGAAGACGCCCGCCGACCTGCCGCGCGAGATCGAAATTCAAGAGCGCGGAATAAGCGTGGCCGAGATGCAAATAACCGTTCGGCGACGGCGCAAAGCGGAAAATGCGTTTGTCTTCGGCGGTCATGAGCGATTTGGAGCGGCTGCCAGCCTACAAACCAGCGGAACGATCGAGCATTCCCGGCGCCGGTAGAGGAACGCTGAGAATTACCCCAATTTGGTAAATTAACATATTGGGTTATGAATCTACGCATGCCGGATTTCGAATCGATCGTCGACGACATCTATGGCGCCGCAGCCGATCCTGAGTGCTGGCCGCGGATCATGCACGACATCGGCAGGTCGGCGGAAGCCGCGGGCGGCGCAATCATCGCGCGGCGCGCCGACGCCTGGCTCGGCTGGCGCTGCTCGATCGCCCTGGAAAAGGGCGCCGACGCGTTCTTCAGCAGCGGCGGTCTCGAGCGAAGCCAGGTACTCGGCCGGCTGCTTGCCTTCAATCGCGCCGGTTTCGTCGCCGACCAGGAAGGCTTTACCGAGGAGGAATTCGCCAAGGATCCGGTCATCAGGGAGTGGTGCGCGCCAAACGGCATTCATCACTGCACGGCCACCGCCGTGCCGATCCCCAATGGCGATCTCGTCATGTTTCAGGTCAAGCGGCGAAAAGGGGACCCGGCGTTCGGGAGCGCAGATCTCGCCCGCCTCGACGCGCTACGCCCGCACCTCGCCCGGGCCGGCCTGCTCGCAGCGCGCTGGCGCCTCGAACGGCTGCGGTCGGCGACCGAGGCGCTGGCGACTGTTGGCGTTCCAGCGGCGATACTCGATGTTGAAGGTCGCGTGCTCGCCGCGAACGGACTGATCGAGGAGCTCACGTCGCATCATGTCTGGTTGCCCCGCGACCGCATCGCGCTCATCGAGCCCGCCGCCGACAAATTGCTGCGAGCCGCTGTCGCCGATCTCGGCAATCCGTCGGCGGGCTCGATTCGCTCCTTTCCCTCGAAAGGAACCGGCGATCGGCCGGCGGTGATGCATCTGATTCCGGTCACCGGAAACGCGCGCGATCTTTTTGGCGGCGGACTGGGAGTCCTGGCGGTCACGCCGCTCGCGCGGTCAGC
This sequence comes from Methylocystis sp., assembly GCF_050246715.1. Lineage (NCBI taxonomy): Bacteria > Pseudomonadati > Pseudomonadota > Alphaproteobacteria > Hyphomicrobiales > Methylocystaceae > Methylocystis > Methylocystis sp. Next base: position 8,014 of record NZ_JBFWVN010000072.1, on the reverse strand, counting down.
CGTGCTCAACCCGGCGTTGGTGCAAAGCCTCTTCGACCTGACGCCGACCGAAGCGCGCGTCGCCGGAGGTCTCGCCGAAGGGCTGACGCTCGATCAGATCGCCGAACGTCACAAGGTGAAATTGAGCACCGTCCGCAGCCAGGTGAGGTCGGTCTTCGCAAAGACGGGCTCGAAACGGCAATCTCAAATCGTCGCCCTGTTCGCAGCGCAGAAGAGTTTTCTGCCACAGCCCGCGGAACAATCCGGACGATGACGGGGCGTTTGGGGCGGATGATCCGCCGCTCATTGCCGTTCGATTTTCTGTTGCGCCACGGCTAGAGCGGCCGCAAACGCCCCTTCGATATCGAGGTCGGTCGTATCGAGCGTCACCGCGTCGGCCGCCGCTTTCAGCGGCGCGGCGCTGCGCCCGCTGTCGCGCGCGTCGCGCTTCCTCACATCTTCGAGAATGGCGGCATAGTCGGCTTCTTCGCCCGAGCGCGCCAGTTCGAGCGCGCGGCGCGTCGCGCGAGTCTCGGGCGCCGCGGTGACGAATATCTTCACCGTCGCGTCGGGGCAGATCACCGTGCCGATGTCGCGCCCGTCGAGCACGGCGCCTTCCGGCCGCGAGGCAAAGCCGCGCTGCATGTCGACGAGCGCGGCGCGCACCGCCGGCATGGCGGCGACGACCGAGGCCGCCTCGCTCATGTCGCGCGCGCGCAGCCGAGACTCGTCGAAATCGACCAACGACAGGCTGCGCGCCGCCGCCACCGCGGCCTCGACATCGTCGAGCGGCAAGCCCTCGTCCAAAAGCGCGCAGGCCGTCGCCCGATAGAGCAATCCGGTGTCGAGATGCGGCAGGCCGAAATGCGCCGCGAGCCGTCGCGCCAGAGTCCCCTTCCCCGACGCCGCGGGGCCGTCGATCGCGATGACGAAGCTCACGAGAAGCGTGCTCCGAGACGCTCCATCAGCGCGCGAAAGGCCGGAAAGCTCGTCGCGATCATCGTCTCGTCGTCGACGACGACATGATTCTCCGCGGCGAGCCCCATGACGAGGAAGCTCATGGCGATACGGTGATCGAGATGCGTCTCGACCTCGCCGCCGCCCGCGACCCGACCGCCGCGCACGATGAGATCGTCGCCGATAATCTCGCAATCGACGCCATTGGCCTTGAGGCCGGCGGCGACCGCCTCAAGCCGATCCGATTCCTTGACCCGCAATTCAGAAAGCCCCCGCATCCGCGTGTCGCCTTGCGCAAAGGACGCGGCGACGGCGAGGATCGGATATTCGTCAATCATTGACGGCGCCCGCTCGGCCGGCACATCGACGCCGGCAAGATGTGAGTAGCGCGCGCGAATGTCGGCGACTTCCTCGCCGCCCTCCTCGCGCCTGTTCTCCAACGTGATGTCCGCGCCCATCTCCAGCAGCGTCGTTAACAGCCCGCTGCGCAGCGGATTGGTCATGACGCCTTCGATGACAATGTCGGAGCCCTCGACGATCAGCGCGGCGACGAGCGGAAAGGCGGCCGACGACGGATCGGCGGGAACCCGCACGTCGCGCGCCAAAAGTTCCGGTCGCCCGTCGAGCGTGATCTTGCGGCCATGCGCGCCATACGTTTCGCTCGTGACCTTCGCGCCGAAATGCGCCAGCATTTTCTCGGTATGATCGCGCGAGGCCTCGGCCTCGATGACGCTGGTCTGGCCGGGCGAATTCAGCCCGCAGAGCAGCACCGCGGATTTGATCTGCGCCGAGGCGACCGGCGTCTTATATTCAACCGGCAAGGCTTCGCTCGATCCTTGCAGAACGAGCGGCAGCCGACCGCCCTCGGCCTGCTCCAGAACCTGCGCGCCCTGCAGCGCCAGCGGATCGAGGATGCGCTTCATCGGCCGCTTGCGCAGCGAGGCGTCGCCGTCGAAACGCGCGACGATCGGATGACCGGCGACGACGCCCATCATCAGCCGCGAGCCGGTCCCGGCGTTGCCGAAGTCGAGAGTCTCGCTGGGCTGCAGGAGGGAGCCGAGCCCGGCGCCCCAGACGCTCCAGGCTCCATCGGCATGGCGCAGGATCTTCGCGCCGAGCTGGCGGCAGGCCTGCGCCGTGCGCAGCACGTCCTCGCCCTCGAGCAACCCTTCGATCCTGGTCTCGCCGATCGCCAGCAGGCCGAAGATGAGCGCGCGATGGGAGACCGATTTGTCGCCCGGCGGCTGCACGCGACCCGAAAGCGGCCCCGATCTATGGGCGCTAAGCGGCGCGGCGGGCGCGTGAGCGTGGACGGCGGCGTTGGACATGGTCACTTTCGGGTCGAAGGCGATTCAATCGCCACCCGCTTCGCACTTTTGGCGAGGATGCTCAACCGCGGCGCCCGCTGGCGCGGGGGGCTTTTCTCACGTCTCGCCGGAAATTGGAGCGGGCGATGGGAATCGAACCCACGACATTCAGCTTGGGAATTTGAATGTCTTGCTTATCTGGCGCTTTACTGATGTTACAGAATTCCTAGAATCCGCTGCATTTCCTGCCTCTCGCATTAACCCTTGATTTCTCGTGAGCGATGGCGTTAGCCTATTCTTGCTTACCGAGCGCTTACCGTAATCTAAAATTAGTAGATCTGCACCCGCCAAGAAAAGGGCCTGGACATGCCGCAGGGCCGGATCACGAAACGAGCCGTTGCCGCACTCCAATGTCCGGCTGGCAAGGACCGCGAGTTCTTATGGGATGATGGGCTCGCGGGCTTTGGCGTCGCGGCCTTCCCCACGGGCCGCAAGGTCTACGTCGTGCAATATCGCCAGCATGGCCGCTCCCGCCGCGTCACCATTGGCGAGCATGGCCGCCTGACGCCCGACGAAGCTCGCTCTCAGGCGAAGACGATCTTGGGCACCGCCGAGACGGGCGCGGACCCGATCGAGGAGCGGCGCAAAGCGCGCGAAGTGCGGACCTTCGCGGCCGTCGCCAATGACTTCATGGCGCTTTCTGCTGCGATGAAGTGCAAGCCGCGCACGCGAGCAGAGTATAGGCGTTGGCTTGATCGTCACTTGCTGCCTGCGTTCGGCTCGCGCCGCCTGACCGACATTAGGCGCGCGGACGTGGGCCGGTTACATGCGAAGCTGGCCGCCACGCCGGTTGAAGCCAATCATGCCATAGGACTTTTTCGCGCAATCTGGAATTGGGCGGCGCGGCGCGACGAGGCGGATAAGGTCGCCAATCCGGCGCATGGCGTCGAGCGGTATCGGGAGCGAGGCCGCGAGCGCTTCCTGACCAGCGAGGAGCTTGCTCGGCTCGGTGATGCGCTACGGCTGGCAGAGACGGAAGGGCTCCCCTACTCCGTCGACGAGACGAAGCCGAACGCGAAACACGCGCCGAAGCCAGAGAACCGCCGCGTAAAGCTCGATCCGTTTGCTGTTGCGGCGCTTCGGCTGCTCATTCTCACGGGAGCCCGAAAACGCGAAATTCTCGACGCCAAATGGGAGCAAGTCGATTTCGAGCGAGGCATCCTCTTTTTGTCGGACAGCAAGACAGGTCGCAAGCCGATCTATCTTTCGGCCGCCGCGCAAGAGGCGCTCGCGTCGCTTCCGCGCATCGCAAGCAATCCCCACATTATCGCCGGCACCAAGGAAGGCGCGCCGCGCGCCGACCTAAACAAGCCATGGATGGCAGTGAAGCGCGCCGCCGGCCTCGAAGGCGTTCGACTCCACGATCTTCGCCACAGCTTTGCGTCATTCGGCGCGGGTGCGTCGCTGGGGCTTCCGATCATCGGCAAGCTGCTCGGACATTCGCAGCCACAGACGACGGCCCGATATAGCCATCTCGACGCTGACCCGCTGCGCCGTGCGGTCAATACCATCGGTGCGACGATCAGTTCGGCCATGGACGGAAAGCATCGCGGCGTGGTCGCGCCGCTTGACCGTCCCCGCAAGGCCGGAGTCTGATAGCGAATGGCCAACGGGCGTCGTTAGCGCCCGCTGGCCCGAACATCAACGTGGCTAGGAGCACGTCGATGCACGACCCGCACGATAAACAAGCCCCCGAGTCGGCGGAAGCGGAGGATGAGCTTTCGCCCGAAATTGGCCTTCCGAAAATCGACATGAGCCTGGGCGCTCGCTTTCACAGGGCGGATCCTCGAATGGATTGGGCAGCGATTTCAAAAAAGCGCGCTGGGAGGCGTTCATTCTGGGCGAAGCCCGCAAAAGTTATCGACGAGTGCGGCAAGGAGGACCCGCGGGTCCTCGCGGATATCGCCAAGGACTTCCCGCAGACGCTCATGAATATCGCCGACAAAAGCGCAGGACGGCGGCGCGGCTTGGCAAGCGGCAAGGCGCGAGCCCCTAAATGGAAGGCTTACGGCCTTGCCCTCGCAAAACAGATACGCGCCGAACAACCGGACATCACGCAAGTCGTTTTGGCAGAAAAAATGGAGGAGAGGTGGGAATCGAGCGATCGGTGCCCGCGGACGCGATTAATACCCGCGATCGGTGCGTGGGAAGATAGCGGTGAGCTTCCGCAACGCAAGAAGCGAAATAAGTGATGAACGTGTTCACCGTTTAGGAACGATGAGAAAACGCCTGTAAGTGGTTTGGCTGGTTGCACAACAAACAGCGAGAACCAGCAATGAGCGACGCGAAATTTCTCCGCCGAAAACCCGCTGGCGAATATCTTCGGGCAACATTCGGGTTCGGTTCCGAGAAGACCTTGGCGAAAGGCGCGGTGACCGGCGACACGCCTGAATTCCACAAGGCGGGACGCATCGTCCTTTACACGCGGGAAGCTCTCGACGCTTGGGCGCTTTCCAAAATCGGCGCTCCGCAGAAATCTACCTCCGACGCGGCGGCGTGAAAAATGGCCTCTTCGAAATGGCGAGGGCCGCCCCTGCGTAATGCGGGAAGCGACCCTCGGGAATGTCGTAAGCTGGCGGCTGTCGACAATTCAGAAAATTGCACCTCCGGCCTCAATCTCAAAGAGATTCCGAGCCGCGCGACGCTCGCTCGCCGATGGCCGTCGCTGAAGGTCAATCGACTGACGTGGCGTTGGGTCGACGACGCGACCGGCGCGAAGGGCGATGATCTTCAATCGCTGCTCGCCTTCCTCAACGAGGGAGGCATCGCGCGATGACGAAAATCCCTTGCCCCCGCGCATTCGCCGAAGCACTTGCCGACTATCACGGCCGGCCTGTCAGCGATTTCTCGACGAGCAATCTCCTACGGGCGGCGTGCCTTGAAGCGCTTGGCGACGTTCCCGCGCAGTCCTTAGCGGCCTTTGTCGCTCTCGACGTGGGCGATGATACGGAAGCTCGCGAACGCCTCGCCGATGTTGTTTCTCGCGTGAAGAAGACCGCGCGCCTGTTCAATCAACTGAAAGGCGGCGGCAATGGCTGAATCCGAGATGACGGCCGCCGAGCGTGACGCCTATTGCGCCGAGGAAGCGCGCAATTATCGCGAGCGGCAGGCGGTGCGATCACAAGCCGAAAATGCTTTTGGCGCAGACGACGAGCTGCTTTATTTGGACGCGCTGCCCGAAGAATCCGCGCACATTCGCGACAAGCAAGAGACGATCGGTGTCGTCGATCCAGCGTGCAATGGCCGTCCGTCCGCGACGCCGCCGGGCGACTCGAATAAGGACCCGCTGGACGGTCTCATCGGACGGGCCAGCGCCGATCCTGGCGCTGCCTTCGCGCCGGAAGCGCTCGAACGGCTCGCCGCACTCAAGCGAGACAATCGCGCCGCGTTCGAGACGCTGCGGACGCAATTGAAGAAGGCCGGCTGCCGGGTGACGGCGCTTGACGACGCGATCGCCGAGGAAAGCGGCGAAGCGGGCGGGCGCGGCCAGACGCAGGCCGACATCCTGATTGACCTTGCGCAGACCGGCGAGCTGTTCCACGCGCCGGATGGCACCGGCTTCGCCGACCTCGACATCAACGGCCATCGCGAAACCTGGCCGATCCGCGCGAAAGGATTTCGTCGCTGGCTCGCGCGCCGCTTCTTCGAGGCGACGGGCGGCGCGCCGAGTTCCGAGGCGCTACAATCGGCGCTCAACGTGATCGAAGCCAAGGCGCATTTCGATGCGCCGGAACGGCAAGTTCATATCCGCGTCGGTGGGCTCGACAACCGGCTCTCTCTCGACCTTGGCGACGAGCGATGGCGGGCGGTGGAGATCGACGCCACCGGCTGGCGCGTCATCGACAATCCGCCGGTTCGCTTCCGCCGCGCATCTGGCATGAAGCCGATACCGATCCCCGTGGGTGGCGGATCGATCGCCACGCTGCGCTCGTTCCTCAACGTGCACACCGACGAAGATTTTGTGCTGGTGGTCGCCTGGGCGCTCGCTGTCTTACGCAATCGCGGTCCCTATCCGGTGCTTATACTGTCCGGCGAGCAGGGATCGGCGAAGTCCACCTTCTCGGCAATCCTGCGGGCGCTGCTCGATCCGAATACCGCGCCGCTTCGGGCCTTACCGCGCGAGGATCGCGACCTGTTCATCGCCGCCAGCAACGGCCATGTGCTCGCCTTCGACAATGTGTCGGGCCTGCCGGCGTGGATATCGGACACGCTTTGCCGCTTGTCTACGGGCGGCGGGTTTGCGGTGCGCCAGCTCTATTCCGATCAGGACGAAGTGCTGTTCGACGCCGCGCGACCGGTGATCCTGAACGGCATCGAGGAGATTGTGACCCGGCCCGATCTTGCCGATCGCGCGGTGTTCCTGACGCTGGAGCCAATCCCTGAGGAGCACCGCCGACCTGAGACGGAACTCTGGGCGGCGTTCGAGACCGAGCGCCCGCGTCTCCTCGGCGTGCTGTTCGACGCGGTGGTCGAGGGCCTAAAGCGCCTGACTGAGACCCATCTGCCGAGGCTGCCGCGCATGGCCGATTTCGCGCTATGGGCGACCGCCTGCGAGCCCGCGCTCTGGCCGACAGGCACGTTCTGGTCGTCCTATAACGGCAATCGCGACCAAGCGGTCGAGGGCGTGATCGACGCCGATCTGATCGCCGCCGCGGTGCGGGCGCTGATGGCAACGCGGACGGAGTGGACGGGAACCGCCTCGGAGCTTCTGGGCGCCCTTGCCGAATTGGCGGGTGAGCGCGCCGCCAAGGCGAAGACCTGGCCTGATAGCCCTCGGGCGCTGGCGGGTCGCCTGCGCCGGGCAGCCACCTTCCTGCGCAAGATCGCCATCGACATCGGCTTTGAGCGCGAAGGCCGGGCGCGGACACGGATGATCCGCATCACGACTGGGCAATCATCAGCGCCAGAAACCGGAGGTGCGCGACCGTCCGCATCGTCTGCACCGTCCGCCGATCAGCCGAAGCTCATTCCCGCCAATGGTTTTGCGACGCGAGGCTTGCGGATGGTCGGCGACGGTGCGGACGGTTCAAGGAATGCCGATGGCTCCACGATCCGCGCAAAGCCCTTGAAAACCAATGGCGAGACCGATGCGGACGGTGCGGACGAAGATCACCCACGCCAATCCGCCCATCAGGAAACTCCGGGTGACGACGCTACAGAGGCGGAGATCGAGCTATGAGCGCCGCCCGGCTTCTCAAAGAGGCTAGAGCCGCGGGACTGTCCCTTCGCGTCTCGCCTGCCGGCAAGCTCGCCTGTCGCGGTCCGGCGGAAACGTTGGAGCGTCTCAAGCCGGCTCTATCCGAACATCGGGAGGCGCTGCTCGTCGAGTTGCGGGCAGAGCGCGCCTACGATCGCGAGCGCCTCCAGCGCGACGCCGACCGCCGGAATGCCGAGGCCGCACGCGATCATTCCACCGACCGCTTCTGCCGCTGCAGCCATCTCGCGACCTTCGCCTGGCCTGACCACGACGGGCGGCAGGTTTGGACATGCAACGAATGTGCACCGACGCGGGGGCGAGCATGACTCGTCGGCGTCTCCAAAATCGCCGGCTGCATGAGGCCATCCGCTTCGCCTTCCGAGGGCAGGCGTCGCTTTCCTCGATATCGCCGATCAGCAGTTCGAGTTGCTCGATATCGCGGTCGAGTTTTTCCGACGATCGCCCGAAGCGCGCACGCCGCAAAATGGCGAGCTGCATCTTCAGCTTCTCGATC
>NZ_JBFWVN010000071.1:0-13266 GCF_050246715.1 Methylocystis sp. | reverse complement strand
CGAACCCGTCCATCTCGACGAGCAGCTGATTGAGCGTCTGCTCGCGCTCGTCATTGCCGCCGCCAAGTCCGGCGCCGCGATGGCGCCCGACCGCATCGATTTCGTCGACGAAGATGATGCAGGGCGCATTCTTCTTCGCCTGTTCGAACATGTCGCGCACGCGCGACGCGCCGACGCCGACGAACATTTCGACGAAGTCGGAGCCCGAGATCGAGAAGAACGGCACGCCCGCTTCGCCGGCGATCGCGCGCGCCAGCAAGGTCTTGCCGGTGCCGGGCGGTCCGACGAGCAGCACGCCGCGCGGAATGCGGCCGCCGAGACGCTGGAACTTCTGCGGATCGCGCAGGAATTCGACGATCTCCTGCAAATCCTCCTTGGCCTCGTCGACGCCGGCGACGTCCTCGAACGTCACCCTCCCCTGCGTCTCGGTCAAAAGCTTCGCTTTCGACTTGCCAAAGCCCATCGCCCGGCCGGCGCCGCCCTGCATCTGGCGGGAAAGGAAAATCCACACCGCAAGAAATGCGACGAGCGGTAGCGCGTTGAGCAGAAGCGTCATCATGAAGCCGCCGCCTTCATTATTCGGCTTGGCGCTGATTGAGACGTTCTTCGCCTGCAGGCGAGGCACGAGATTGGCGTCGTCCGGCGCATAAGTGGTGAACGGCCGATTGTCGTTGAAATGACCGACGATCTCATTGCCGGCGATCGTCACGTCATGGACACGACCCTGGTCTATCTGCGTCAGCAGCTCGCTGTATGAAATATCGCGTATCGGCGTGCGCTGGCCGGGTTGTTGAAACAGCATCACAAGCGCAACCACGAGCAATGCGATGATTGCCCAAAGCGCGAGGTTTCTGAAGTGTGGGTTCATTTGGGAAGCCTGTCAGGAGCCGCTTGGTCGGGCTTATCCCTCCAGCGCTCCGGTCATCCGCCTAATTTAGGCCCGCCGGAAGGCGTTGCCAAGGCTCGGAAAAGCCCGTGAATCCGGGCGTTGCCGTGTAGCGGCTGAGCTGTTTCATACAGGAATGTCCCGAGCCTCGCAAATTGGCTCAAGTCTAGCTTGAGCGGCGAGGCGGCGCGGGGCGCAGCCGAACGCGTCCGTCGCTTGCTTCAATCGAGACGTCGGCAAGCGTGGTTTTAACCGATTTGCGCGCGGCCAGCGCGTCGCCGATGCGCGCGGTGGCGCGTTCCAGACGCTCGAGGCGAAGCACGGCGGCCGGCGCGAGACGCAGAATCGCGCTCGCCAGCGCCCTTTGAAGAATTTCCGGCGGCGCTTCGCAAAGTGTGGCGGCGTCAAGCTCGACGCAGGAGGCTTCGTCTTTGCGCCATGCGCGCTGCAGCGTTTCGGCGGCGCAATGGGTCAGCGCCGCATCGGCGCGCGCCGCGCGCGCGCCGAGTCGCAAGAGAGCTTCCTGTCCGAAGCCCTGCGCGGCGAGAACAGGCGCGAGCTTGCGCAGCCGTGCGCGGGCGAAGCTGTCATCTTCATTCGACGGATCACGAAAAAAAGCTTGTTGGGCGCGCGCGCAGATCGCTTCCAATTCCTCCTTGCGAAAGTCGAGCAGCGGCCGCAGCAGCGCAATGTCTTCGGCGCGCGCGACTCGCGCCATGCCGGCGAGCCCCGCGATCCCAGAGCCGCGGGTGAGTCGAAACAGAATCGTTTCCGCCTGATCGTCAGCATGATGCGCGAGAACAATGGCTGATGCGCCGATCCGACGGGCGCATGCCGCAAGCAATGCGTAGCGCGCCTGACGCGCGCGCTCCTGCAGCCGCGTCGAGGGCTTTGCCTCCTCCCATGTCAATAGATGATGCGCGTAGCCGAGATCACGCGCCCAGCGACCGACCTCTTCGGCCTCTTCGCGCGACGCCTTGCGCAGTCGGTGATCGACGGTGGCGACTGCAATGTCGCGCGACGATCGCAACGACCATCGCGCGCAAAGCAGCATCAGGGCGACAGAATCAGGTCCGCCGGAAACCGCCAGCAGCACGGAGGGGTAGGGGGCAAGGAGGTCGAGCGCTTCTTCGCGCAGCCGCTCGATCGACTCGTCGATTGCTGTTTGCGCTTCGGCGTCGGGCATGCCTACGCCTGAATTGCGCCGATCGCCGCGCCGAGCGTTAGCATTGGATTTTCTTGCTCTCGCGCTGAGCGGCTTCGCGGATTCGCGTCGCCGCTCTTGGGAATTTGGCGTTGATCTCGGAATAGGAGGCGCAGGCTTGCTCCTTCGCGCCCATTGCGCTCAGCGATTGGCCGAGTCGCAACAGCGCTTCCGGCGCCTGCGGCGAATCGCCGTATTTTGTCGAGATTTCCAGATATTTCTCGGCCGCCTCGCGGTGGCGGCCGCGCAAAAAGAAACTCTCGCCCAAATTGAAGGTCGCGGCGGCGGCGAGCTTGCCCTTGCCGTTCTTCGACAGAAACGTCGTCAGCGACCTTTCGGCTTGTTCATATTTGCCGGCCCGCAACGCGCTCACCGCCCGGTCATATTCTTCCTTGGGGCCAGGGATCGCAGGCGCGGCGGCGATCTCGGCCGCCGTTGGCTGTTCGCCGACCAGGCGTCCATGGGCGATATCGAGCGGCTGGCCCACTTCCCGCACTGGCGTGGCGGTCGCCGTAATCGAAGTCCGCGCGGCGGTGTCGAGCGGCGCGGACGGCGGCGTCGTCCCCAGCGGCCTCGGCGCGCCGGGCGCGGCTGGCTGCGCCGCAGGGTCGAAGGCGTCGCCGCGCTTGCCGGCGTTCGCGCTCGCCACGGCCGGCGGTGAATTGATCGGACCACGCGGGACGGCTTCCGAGTGCGGCGGTTCCGGCTTGGCCGATCGCAGCTGCTCCTCCAAAAGCTGCACCCTGTGCTGCAGTTCCTCATTTTGTCCCGTCAACCGGCGCAGCTCGCGCTCCAGTCGATCGATCCGCATCGCGGTCTCCGCGTCGGACCCCGGGCGCTGCTCAGCGCCGTCATAAATATCCGACGGCGCGCCATTGTAGGTCTGAGCGAAGCGGGAGTTCGATTCCGGCGGCGGATCGCCATAGAAATCGAACGCCTCGGCGGCGCCCGCTGCGGAGACGGACAGGGCGAAAATGAGAGCGTAGCGTGAGAACATGTCGCGAAGGCCGTGACTTTCGCAAAAGTGCGTCGCTCGATTCGACGCATGACTGATGTTGCCGGAGTATAGGCCGCCATCCGGCCAAAGTTAGGCGATGCAATCATTCAATCTGCCCCTTTTCGATCGCCGCTGGCTTAAGGGAGCGGCGATCGCCGCGTTCATGGCGGCGGCTTGGCCGTCATCGGGCCAGCCGCTTCCGCCCGCGGCGGAAAGCGGGGAATGCTCGCTTGAAGGGGCCGTTCCAGCGACTGTCGCAGCCGTCGACGAGGATTTCGAACTCCTGCTCGACGACGGCCGTCGCGTCGCCCTCGCCGGTCTCGACTTTCCGCCGCAGGAAGCCGGCGCTTTGCGCGCCGCTGTCCGCGACCGTCTTGCGTCCTGGCTTCCCGGCCGCGACGTTTTCGTGGGCGTTTTCGCCGCGTCGCCCGACCGCTGGGGGCGGTCGCCGGCCCGAATTTACGCGAGCGATCCCACGGGTGGGGCCTCGGCGCCGCTGGCGTCCGTGGCGGCGGCGCTGCTCTCCGTCGGCGACGCGCGCTTTCGCCCCGACCCGACGGCCGCCGCCTGCGCCAAGCTTTATTTGGCCGCCGAGGCGCAGGCGCGCGATTCGGGCGTCGGACTCTGGTCGCTGCCCGAATTTCGCCCGATCGACGTCTCGGCGCCTGAGGCCGGCAAAACCCTGCAGCGGCGCAGAGGTATGATCGTCGTTATTGGCGACATCCATTCCGTCGGCGAGTCGCGGCGCGCCTTCTACCTTAATTTTGGCGACAAATGGCGCGATAGCTTCACGGTCGTGATTTCGCGGCGCAATTTGGCTATGTTCGGGCGAATCGAGCCCCGCTCCCTGGTCGGGCGGCGAGCCCGCGTACGAGGACTTATTGAGACCGGGTCTCGCATCGAAATCGCTACGCCAGCCGAGATCGAATTTATTGACCGCGGCGCTCGCTAGAAGGGCGACGCTGTCTCTGATTGCGGCCTTCCTCGCGCTGGCGCTGGACGGCTGCGCCGAGCTGGAGCGGCAGGGAAATCTTTTTACGACGCCCTCGCCCTCGACCCGGCAGGCCGCGCCGCGAACCGACAATCGCAGCACAGTTCAACATAAGGAACTGGTTGCTCAGTTCGGCGGCGAATATGAAGCGCCCGCCGCCGAGCGCTATCTCAACGCCATTCTCGCCAAACTGGCGACCGTCAGCGAAACGCCCGGCCAGCCGACCTATAAGGTGACGATTCTCAACACGCCCGTCGTCAACGCCTTCGCATTGCCTTCCGGCAATCTTTACGTCACCCGCGGACTGCTGGCGCTCGCCGGGGACGCCTCCGAGGCGGCGGCGGTGATGGCCCATGAAATCGCCCATGTTTCGCTCCGCCACAGCGCGTTGCGCGCCGAACGCGAGCGCGAGGCGGCGGTGATCTCTCAAGCCGCGGCCGTTATTCAAAACCGCCAAAAGGGCGAAGAGGTGCGCTCCAGCCAGCGGCTCTCGGTCGCCAGCTTTTCGCGTCAGCAGGAACTCGACGCCGACGCCGCCGGGGTCCGCGTCATCGCGCGGGCGGGGTTCGATCCTTTTGGCGCTTCGCGCTTCCTGACGGCGCTGGGACGGTCCACGGAGTTGCGCGCGGCGCTCTATGGGAAAAAGAAGTCGCTCGAATTCGACATCATGTCGACCCATCCCTCGACCCCCGACCGCATCACCAAGGCGGTTGCTGAGGCCAGAGAAATTGGCGCGCCGGGAATCGGCGTCACCGATCGCGGCCGTTATCTCGAAGCCGTCAAGGGCGTCGCCTTTGGCGACGATCCGAACGAAGGCTATGTCCGCGACCGCAAGTTCACCCATCCGCGCCTGCGCTTCACCTTCACCGCGCCTGAGGGTTTCCTTCTCGAAAATTCCAACGAAGCCGTATTCGGCGTGCGCGAACCCGACAATGAAGCCTTGCGGCTCGACAGCGTGCGCGCGCCTTCGGACGGGAACCTCGAATCCTATGTCGGGTCCGGCTGGGTCGACGGTCTTCTTCCATCCTCCGTGCGCGCCGTCGACATCAACGGACTTCCTGCGGTTGTCGCCATCGCACGGGCGGGCGAATGGAACTTCCGGCTTGCCGTCATTCGATCGGGCGAGTTTCTCTACCGGCTGATTTTTGCGGCGCGCGCGTTGACCGACGACGCCGACGCGCGCTTCTTGGAATCGATCAGATCCTTCCGTCGCCTCGCGCCCGACGAAGGCGCCGACGCCCGCCCGTTAAAGATCGCAGTCGCGGTCGCCGGCCCCCGCGACACCATCGAGACGATGGCCGCGCGGATGGTGGTTCCCAACCGGCCTGCCGAATACTTCATGCTTCTCAACGGGCTGTCCTCCGGCGAGCCGCTCATCCCCGGCGAACATTACAAAATCGTAACAGACTGACCTTCCGGTTTTTGCTCACTCTGGGAACAAGTGCCGCGCCCCGGCAGTTATCCGTGAGAACAAAAAATAGGCGCGCGGCCCCTCGTCATCAGTCAGGCCGGCCGCGCAGGGAGGGCGTCATGGCGTATATGCCTGGGCTCGGGCGCGAGTTGATCAAAGCCGCGGCGGAAGCGCCTTTTCTAGAACGAGACGAGGAAAAGCGGTTGGCGGTGGCGTGGCGAGAGCGGGACGACCGCGAGGCGCTACATAAGCTGACCGCGGCGCATATGCGCTTGGTTATCGCATTGTCGGCAAAGTTCAGACATTACGGATTGCCGCTCTCCGATCTTGTCCAGGAAGGTCACGTCGGGCTTCTGGAGGCCGCCGCGCGCTTTGCGCCCGAGCGGGACGTGCGTTTTTCGACCTATGCGACGTGGTGGATCAGGGCGTCGATCCAGGACTATGTTCTGCGCAACTGGTCGATCGTGCGGGGCGGGACGAGTTCCTCTCAGAAGGCGCTCTTCTTCAATTTGCGTCGATTGCGCGCAAGGCTGGCGCGCGAAAATCACGGTGCGAGTCCAATCGACGCTTATCAGACGATCGCCAATGCGATCGGCGTTTCGCGCGCCGACGTGGAAATGATGGACTCGCGTCTTTCCGGCTCCGACGTCTCGTTGAACGCGCAACTCGTCGACGATGACGCGTCAGGTTCCGCGCAGCGAATGGATTTTCTCGTCGATGAGAAGCCGCTGCCCGATCAGATCGTAGAGGAAACGCTGGATTCGGATCGGCGCGCGCGCTGGCTCAAGGACGCCCTCGCCATACTGTCCGAACGCGAATTGCGCATCGTGCGCGAGCGGCGGCTGGCGGAAAACCTCGTGACTCTCGAAACCCTCGGAGATCGCCTCGGCATTTCCAAGGAGCGGGTGCGGCAGATCGAGAGTCGCGCGCTGGTGAAACTCAGGCGCGCGCTGTCGCGCATGCAAGAGACCGCGGCGGCCGATGAGGCAAGAGCGTGAGAAAATAAAAACCCCGGAACTGCTTCCGGGGTTTTTATTTGTCGATCACGCCGCGCGGTCGACGTCGGCTTCTTCACCGCCGTCATCGCCGACATCTCCATCGGCCTTCGGTCCGCGTCTTGGTCCTTTGAGCAGGAAAGATTCGATCAGCTTCAGCGATTCCGAATCGATGAGTCGACGCACGGCGGCGATTTCGCGCGCCATGCGATCCAAGGCGGCTTCGTAAAGCTGGCGTTCCGAGTAGGACTGCTCCGGCTGCGTGTCGGAACGGTAGAGGTCGCGAACCACTTCGGCGATGGTGATCAGATCGCCGGAGTTGATCTTGGCCTCATATTCCTGGGCGCGGCGCGACCACATGGTGCGCTTGATCCTCGCGCGGCCGCTCAACGTCTGCAGCGCCTTTTCGACGATGGCCGATTCGGCAAGCTTGCGCATGCCGACGCTGGCGACTTTGCTCGTCGGCACCTTAAGGATCATCTTATCCTTGATGAAGCTCACGACAAAAAGTTCGAGGCTGAAGCCCGCGACTTCCTGCGTCTCAACGCCGATGATCTGTCCGACGCCATGCGCCGGGTAGACAATGAACTCATTGAGCTTGAAGCCGGGCCTCGCCGCCGCCGCAGGCTTCGCCTTGGCGGGAACGGTCGGCCGCGCAGCGTTAACCGGCGCGGCGGCAGGAGCCGGCGCCGCTGACGTCGCGGGAGCCGCGGGCGTTTTTTCAACGGGCTTCGGCGCCGCGTGCGCGGCCGCCGCAGCCGCCGACTTCGACTGCTCGACCGGCTTGACCGGCTTGACCGCCGGCGCCTTCGCCGGCGCGATCGGCGCGGCCGCCGTAACCGGCTTGGCCGCCGCAGGCTTGCTTGCGGCGGCCGGCTTGACCGTCTTAGTTTCCGGCGTTTTCGCCTTGGCGCTCACCTTTTCCGCCGCCGTCTTGGCGGCCTTGGCGGCGACCGCCCGCTTTGTCGCGCTCTTAGCGGCGGACTTGGCCTCGACCGCGGTTTTGGCGTTCCGCTTCGCCGCCGCTTTGGCGGCGACCGTTCGGGCGACGGCGCGGCCGGTCGTCGGCGTCCGGCGCGTCGCCGCGGCGCGCGGCGCAGCCTTGGCGGTCTTATCCTTCGGAGTCGAGTTGGCTTTCGTGGTCGTTGCTTTTGATGTCATCTTTTTTATGGTCTTGGCCGATGTGCTTGCGCTTGTTTTCCGGCTCGAAGCAGCGGCGGCTCGCGTGGACTTGGCCGTTGAAACGGAGCGGGCGGGGGACTTTTTCGCCGTCGAGCTTTTCGCTGCGGCGGTTTTCGTGGCGCCGCTCTTGACGGCGCGTTTGGCCTGCGTTTTGGAGCGGGCGGCAGAGCCTTTGGCGCGCGCGGCTGCGGTGGAGGCAGTTGCGGTCGACTTTTTCTCGGCTTTCTTGTTGGAGGGCATACGCGGGCTACTCCTGTGCTGTCCCGCTGTGGAGACGGGACGGTCGCTGCCGCTGACGAATCGCTCATGCCGCCGGCAGCCGAGCCGCGACACCGCGAAGGCGGCATGTGGAAACCTTGCTAGCGCCGCATACCCAGCAGCCGGGCCTCTGGGCCGACCCTTGGGGAAGAGAGGCTTTCGAAATCGAAACGGTGCTGTGGCGCCGCGTCGCCCTTCCACAAGGCGTGCATTTAGTGTGTGATTTATAACACGTTCAAGCGTGAAAATCAAAGGCGGAAGCGCCCAGCTCGCGCCGGCGCAAAGGCCACAAAACAGTCTATCCTTATGAAAGGACTAAGTTTTAAATAAATTAACGATGTGCAAACGCGTCGGCCTCGGTTCAGGCGTTCGCCGCGGCGCCGAACGCCGTTCAGTCGCCCTGGCCGGCCTCCGCCGAGAACTGCTCGATCTTGCCGGGTTTGCCGTCCCATTCCTTGGCGTCGGCCGGCGGCTCCCGCTTGATCGTGATATTGGGCCAGTTCTGCGCCATTTCCGCGTTAAGCTGCAGCCATTGCTCGAGACCTTCCTCGGTATCGGGCTTGATCGCATTCGCCGGACACTCGGGTTCGCAGACGCCGCAGTCGATACATTCGTCCGGATGGATCACCAGCATGTTTTCGCCTTCGTAGAAGCAGTCCACCGGACAGACTTCCACGCAGTCCATATACTTGCATTTGATGCAATTTTCCGTGACGACATAAGTCATGGGGGGTGATCTCTCCGCGACCTCGCCGCTTGCTAGCTTTTTTGCCAGCGTCACGCAAGGCGAGCAGAACAAAGCGCCCGTCGAAGATATGATTGCGCCTGGACGCCACAAGGTCCGACAATGGTCGACATAATGAATTCTCCGGCGACGATGGCCTTGATTCCGCACACGCTCACGACTCGGGCGCTGCTTCTCGGCGAGCGAATCAACACCGAGGGGCTCGAACGGGCCGATCTGGTTTCGACCGCGCCGCTCGCCTTCCGCGTCGGGCAGAGCGGATTCGCCGTGCTGTATCGCTTCGGGGTCGCCGTTCTCTTCGGACTGTCGCCTCTTGAGGAGGATGAAATCGTCACGAAGATCGGCCTTCGCGTCTCGGGCGCGTCGCGCGGCGACGACGAAACGCTGATCGTCGAGGCGACTCCGGACGGCGAGGAGAAGGCGCTGCCCGACGGAAGGCTGGCGGTCAAGGATATTTCCGAAGCGCGGCTCTTAGTGATCGCCGACGTTCTGGCGAAGAGTGTCGCCCTGGCGCGCGACGAGCGCCGGGTCAACGCGGTCTTCGACACGATCGAACCCTTCGCGGCCGAACTCGCGGCGAAGGGCAGTCCGCCGTGGAAGCGCAAATCCATGTTGGAGCTGATGGGCCAGACTCTGCTCGTGCGCCACCGCGTCTCGGGCCGCGTCGCCGTCGACGACAAGCCAGATGTGCTGTGGGATCGGCCCGACCTCGAACGGCTTTATGCGCGTCTTGAGGATGAGTACGAACTCACGCCGCGGGCGCGCACGCTCAGCGCCAAGATCGACGTGATCGGCGAGACCGCTCGCGCGCTTACCGATCTGATCGACGCGGCGCGCTCGGTTCGGCTGGAGTGGACGATCATCGTTCTGATCGCGATGGAAATCGTCATCACTCTGTTCCAGATGTGGGTCGCGCGAATGAGCTGAGCGCGTCTTCGACGTCGCGCAGCGGCGCTTCGCCAGCAATCCAGTTAAAACTCGGCAGCTGGTGGCGCGCGAAGGTGAACTGTCGCTTGGCGTAGCGGCGTGTGTCGAGCTGGCTGCGCAGAATCGCCTCGTCCAACGTCAGCCGTCCGTCGAGATAGGCGATGAGATGCGGCACGCCATGGGCGCGCATCGCCGGCAGCGCGGGATCCAATCCGCGCGCCTTGAGCGCCGCGACTTCCTCGATCGCGCCAATGCGCGCCATCTGCTCGAATCGCGCATCGATGCGCGCGTAAAGCGTCTTGCGTTCGGGCGCGAGGAAAAAGGCGGCGCATTCGCACGCATTAAGGAGCGGCGGGCTGCGCAGGCCGTGAAAGGAGACAAGTGGTTTGCCCGTCGCCTCAAATATTTCGAGGGCGCGCAGCAGACGTTGCGGGTCGGTGTCGCGCAACGTCGCCGCCGTATCCGGATCGCGGGCGGCGAGTTCGGCGTGAAGCTCGCGCGGGGTCTTGTCCTTGGCCCAGGCGCGCAGGGCTTCGCGCACCTCGCCGGGCGCGGCCGGAATGTCCGAGAGCCCATAGAGCGCGGCTTTGAAATACATGCCAGTGCCGCCGACAATGATCGGCGTCAGCTCGCGCGCTTCGAGGTCGCGCAGCACGATGGCGAAATCCTCGAGCCAGCGGCCGACGGAATAGTTCGTAGCGGCGTCGACATGACCGAAGAGAAGATGCGGCGCGGCGGCTTCCTCTTCGAGCGTCGGGCGCGCGGTGATGATCCGCAGGTCTCGGTAAACCTGCATCGAGTCGGCGTTGACCAACGCGCTCGGCCTGCGGCGCGCCAGCGCCAGCGCCAGCGCGGACTTGCCCGAAGCGGTTGGACCTGCAATGAGAATGGCGCGCGCGCGCATGGCGCTATTGCCGCTGAAACGGTCGAGATGTCAAAGCCCATCGACTATGTCGCGACCTTCGTGGCCGGCCGGGGGGCTGCGCTCAACGAACGAGCGGTGTCGGGCGCTCTCTATGACGCCGGGCTGATCGACGCCGGACGCGACTGGCTCGCGGAAGACCTCGCCGTCGACGCGTTTCTGTCCGGCGCGGGCCATGACCTCGCCGATTTGCGGTCGCGTCTGCAGGCGGCGGTCGCCGATGATCCGATCGACGTCATCGTTCAACCGACGGCGGGGCGTCGCAAGAAACTGCTCGTCGCCGACATGGATTCGACCATGATCGGACAGGAATGCGTCGACGAACTCGCCGGCCTTGTCGGTTTGCGCGAACATGTCGCGATGATCACCGAACGCGCCATGCGCGGCGAGGTCGATTTCGAAAGCGCCTTGAAGGAGCGGGTGGCGCTGCTCGCAGGGGTGACTCTCGCCGAGATCGACACGCTGCTCACGCGCATCACGCTGACCCAAGGCGGGCGCCAACTCGTGCGCACGATGCGCGCGCATGGCGCCTATACGGCGCTCGTTTCCGGCGGCTTCACGCAATTCACCGAACCGGTGGCCGCCCGCATCGGCTTTCAAGAGACGCGCGCCAATCTTCTCGAAATCACTGCAGGCGCGCTGACCGGCGCCGTGGTCGCGCCGGTGCTGGGACGCGAAGCCAAGCGCGCGGCGCTTGTCGAATTGTGCGACGCGCGCGCGCTGCCGCGCGACGCGACCATGGCGATCGGCGACGGCGCCAATGATCTCGATATGCTGCGCGAGGCGGGGCTCGGCGTCGCCTTCCACGCTAAGCCGAAAGTGGCGGCGGCGGCGGATGTGCGCATCGATCACGCCGATCTGACGGCGGCGCTCTATGCGCAGGGATTTCGGCGGGAGGAATTTGTGGAGTGACCCGGAAGCGGTTGCCGATTGTTCGCTACTGGAGCCGGCCCCTCGTCCTTCGAGACGGCCGCTACGCGGCCTCCTCAGGATGAGGGGCCTTATGTTGCGTAGCTGCAGGGGATGAATGACCCTTGCTGCTCTCTCTGGACGAGCCAGCAAGCGGTCCTCATCCTGAGGAGCCGCTGAAAGCGGCGTCTCGAAGGACGAGGACTGCGATGCCGGTCGAAGGCGCGAGCGTCTACATTCTGCTCTGCGCCGACGGCAGCTATTACGCCGGTCTGACGCGCAAAGAGATCGAAACGCGGGTCAGCGAACACAATCTCGGGATCAACGCCGATTACACGACGCGGCGCCGACCTGTGAAGCTGGTCTGGTCGGAACATTTTGAACTGTTGATCGACGCCATCACCACGGAACGGCGCATCAAGGGCTGGAGCCGCGCGAAGAAAGAAGCGCTGATCCGCGGAGATTACGACGCTTTGCCGGCGCTGGCGGCCCGCCGAAACAAGAAGAGCGGTCCCAAGCAACCCCCATCATGAACCGCCACCAGGCAGTCATCATCATGAGGAGCCAAAAAGCAGTCCTCATCCTGAGGAGCCGCCGCAGGCGGCGTCTCGAAGGACGAGGACTGCGCGATGCAGAATGCGCGCTTCGAAGGATGGCTGCGATTGTCCGCTACTGGCGTCGGCCCCTCGTCCTTCGAGACGGCCGCTACGCGGCCTCCTCAGGATGAGGGGCCTTATGTTGCGCAGTTTTTAAGTAGATCGTCTGAACGTTTATGCCGCGCATGTAAGCAGTCCTCATCCTGCGTAGCGCCCACAAGCAGTCCTCATCCTGAGGAGCGCCCGCAGGGCGCGTCTCGAAGGACGAGGACTGTGACGTGGGCTACGCGGCGAACGTCATCTGAAATTCTCGGATGAATTCGCAGCACTTCATGGACTTCAACGCTACTGTCGCGTTCACAGAACGGACTAGACTCCTTAGCTGCTCGTCGATCACTGACCTATCGCTCTCAGAAACGCCAAACGTGGTAGCGAAAATTCGCTTTGTTGGGCACGCGTGACCAGGCGTAATGAGTTCGACGTTTTGCCTATGGAATGCGAAGCCCAGAAAGACTAGGCGCTCAGCACCCGCGATGGCGCCTTTTGCCGCGTCGATCTGATCATTCGCCGCCAGACTTTCCCCAAACGTTTTGATTTGGCTAGCGGCGTTAATTAGATCGCAGCGGTCCGAACCGAAGTCCACTGTAATGGGGGACGGATCTGTACGTTGCCAAGGCAGTTTTCCTACCTTGCCATAAGGGCGATAGATATTGCATGACTGCATAAGCTCGGCTGCCCTATGGTCGTCTAACCAGTAGTGTCGTTTTAGTGCATCGTACAAGTAATACTCTATGCTACGATCGTAGTTGAAGTTTATAAAAGAGACGTTTTCAAAAAGTTGCGCGAGGGAGCTGTTGTTAATTCCCTCATGCAGGAGTCTGAAGAAAGCAGGAAACCAAGTATGGCCAATGCGCGTATAATCGATATCCTGAAGCGGCCCGCGCGGATCAACAAAAAGCCAGCTTGAACGTTCCTTTTCTACAATGGTTGATATGATCGCTAACTTTCCGCAAAACGAAGCTTTAGAATCGTCGGGGTGCGTGGCTAGCAGATTGTCGATCGAACCGGCGGTCGGCAACGCCCTGCATAGCCGTCTCGAGGCGTCGATAATACGAATTGGTCATCCGTGAAGAACTCGCAAGGCGTTGACGTGACGAAGTTTTGAGACCTGCGGAAGTAATCGTTTCCGCAGGTTTTCGCTGCGCGGGATGCTGTTTGCTTGCAAATTGATCCGGCGCCGCTG
>NZ_JBFWVN010000070.1:0-15765 GCF_050246715.1 Methylocystis sp. | reverse complement strand
CGAGATCCCTCCGAGTGGAATCGGATGGTATTACGATCATCCGATAAGCATACCTAATCCGCCAAAACCAGGAGCTGTGGAAGGGTTTCTCGAATTTCGCTTACGATATGGCCGTGTTGGCAGCAGCTTGCCCTTCAACCTTAACGGGAAGAAGCAAATCGTAGCTGAATTTGACAAACAGGGGATTTACACGAACGGGATTTGGCAGGAGGCGAATTAGCAAATGTCACGCGGCAATTATCTCAGCCTTGAAGAGGCGCGCAATCTCGGTTGCATCGATCAGTTTGCGAAAGAGCATCTTTCGGAGGCCGGCCGAGCGAGGTTCAATCGCCTTCTCAGTGAGATGAGCAAGACGACACCATCGAGCGAGGAAACATCGTCTCAGGCGCATGTCGCGAGTTCCAGCAAAACTCAAATTCGCCGAGATACTTTGAAAGATGCAGCTGACACGAATGTGCGTGCCGCGAACTGATTTGCGGATCAAGCGTCTTGCGATGGACGTTCGGAACAACGCGGGTGGCCACGTCGCCATTGCGCTCAACCATTCCGAAGACGACCGTCTTGCCCGGAGCGCCGCGACCGCGCTTGCCCCCTCCGCTTGACGCAGATCATCGGGCTTCGACATGGCCACCCAATTGATCGTCAACGTCAACCTTAGCGAGATACTTGCGGATTTCGTGACCCATGCGCCACGCCGTCTCATACGAGACGCCGAGTTGGCGTTGAAGTTCTTTCGCGGGAAAGCCGTGGCACGAAGCCGTGAACAGATACATCGCATAGAACCACTTTTGCAGCGGAATGCGCGCGCCTCCGAACGGCGTTCCAACCATCGGATGAATGTGATGTCCGCAGTTGCATGTGTAAGCCGGAATCTTCGACAATTTGCGAAACTTGCCAACTTCTCCACAGCGCTCGCATTGAACGTTCTCACCGTAACGCTGCGTGAAAAGATGCGACAGACAAGCGTCGTCGTCGGGAAACTGAGCGAAAAACTCTCGAACAGTGATAGATTTGGGCACAGCAACCTCCGATTTTGTCGCTATGTCACAACTTCCACATACGTCAAGCCGAGTGATTGCTCTCGAAAAGAGAAAGAAAAAGACTCGAGAAAGTAGCTCGCGGAGGCGGCGCAATTGCGACTTTGTCTATGTTGTTGGATTGCGAGAAAAGTGAAGATGCGGCGTCCCTGAAAGCTCGGGCCATGGATTCGGAGCGCCTGGGCAAAGCAAATTGTCGGGCAGAGGCTCTGGCGCCACCCAAATAGCGACTCCACCCGTGACGTTCAGGCCAGTATAGCGCCAATAGTCGGAGATCTTCTCCCACGACCATTTCTGTGCCGCACCCCCAAATTCTGGGTGAGGATCGTGGACGACCACGTAATCTGCGGCGACTCCAACGATGACGCGGAAATGTCCAAGTTCGGGTCGCGCATTCGTGAACCGTTGGCATGCAATCAGTGGAATACCGCGGTTTACAACAATTTCGACGGTTTGCGCCCTCAGCGCGCGGAGATTTGGATGGACGCGGCCCCAGCCCGCGCAAAAGCCTCGCTTTCGAGCGGTTTCGATGAGATCGTCACCATTGATGCGGTAACTTCCGGAGCCCATCGGCTCACGTTTCGCAAGCGTGCGAAAGATGCGATCCTGATTGAATTTAGTGAGCTTGCTCGGGCGATAGTAGCGAAACACCATCTCTAGCGCAGCGGCACCGCAGTAATCATTCTTGCGCTGCTGGCAGTAGGGAATACTTAGTATCCTGCCATCTGCTGCCCGCTCGGCGTCGATCATGCAAAACGGTTCCCATCTCCCTCAGTGTCAACTCACGTTCTTTACGTCTTCGCGCTTTGCATAGGTAATCCGCATCCAACGGAGCACTAAGTCGCCATGCGAAAGAATCGCCAATGCACCAGAAATGCAGCCAAGTGCGATAGATCGGGCATACAGCACAAGGGCGTATCCCGATGTACCAATGCCAACTGATTCACTCCTCGGAGTAGCGAAGTCCCATTCGAATTCAGCCCAAATGAATGAGAAAATTGCGAGCACGGCGAACAGCGCCGATAGAGTCCGTAGCCAGTACCCGCGCTGGCCGGCTGGCTCGATGAGAACATCAAAACCTCGTTCGTATGCGGCCTGAACAACTGCATTCGTTGGTCGCTGGAATGAGATTATGAACCCAATGCAGACGATCAGGAGAATTAGTCCAGCAGCAAAAGCCAGAAAAGCTCCAATTATGGCGACATTTTCATAACTCATGATTGTTTTCCGCCAATGATTATTTCGGAACCATCTGCTTTACGCGCGCCGCCCATATCACAGACTGGTCATAGAGAGGCGGTTCAGTATTGGAGAGCAGATCATATTTGTCTTTGCGCTGGCCTCGCTTGAGTTTTTTGACGACGATTCGCTCGTCAGCCAGTCCAACGACACAGAGTTTCCCGATTAAGTCGCTCGTAACAGGCTCGCGACGCTGATCATAGAAGATCAGCCAACGGTCGAAGAGCTCGCCGAGCGAAGTCCCCCGGATTTCGACTGCTACCGTATCTTCGGTTGCTCCGTCTGGCGCTTCAACGTAATCGAACGGACCCTGCCCGGACTCGAAAAACGTTTCCGCTCCAGCGCCGACGTAGCCCACAATCGGAACCGTCTTGGTGTCTGGCTCGTCTAATTCCTCTGGGCCTTCTCCAGTGAGTAGCCAAGCTATTCGCGTTCTGAGCACGGGCGCCAGCGCCGCTACCGTGTCTGTAGAAACCCCTCTACGGCCAGTTTCGCTTCTTGCCGCCCGTTGTAAATTCCGGATGGCATCTCGCTTGCCCGCAAGGCGCGACGCGGTAGCGGCCTTTAAACCGACCTTCTCAAGCCGCTTCTCGACGCGAGCCGTAATCGCTCTCAAATCCAAGTCCATCGGGCGGTATTTTCACCGATGTCAGGCCAACGTGCCTGCGGTAAGATTACCGTTGACTGTCGGTCGATAAACGGTAATAATACCGATGATGATCACCGAGACCGACCTCCTCGCTGTAGTTGACGCGTATGCAGGTGCAACAGGCGCCAGCGATACGACAATTAGCTCTCGCGTTTTTGCCGATACTAAGAAACTCGACGCCATGCGGCACGGAGCATCGATCACGCTTCGCCGCGCGAACGATGCCATCAAATGGTTCTCCGACAACTGGCCCGACGGCGCTGTTTGGCCTCCGCAGATCAATCGACCCGCTGAACTTCCCACCGAGGCACCGTCATGACCGAACCTCATGACGCTCGCTCGCTCAGCACATCCGCATCGCCCGCGATCATCGGCGCCGGCATCGCATCCGCGGCGATCGAACCCCGCCGCGTGATCGCGGCTTCCTCGCGCTCGCTACCGGTAGCCCTTCTGCTGCGACCATTGTCGGGTCGTGCGGTAGCCGCACTCGCATTGAAACTGATGTTCCTTGAACCCCAAGCGACCAAAGGTCGGGTCCGGCCGCTCCCCAACAAATTTCATGGCAGCGCCGCAAGCTGGGCAGGCGACTGCATTGGCCGAGCTTGGCGTGGCGAACGCTGCTTCAAGCGCCGCGACGCGTCTTTCCAGCGCCTCCAGCTGCGCAGGCAACTTCGCCAGAGTTTCCCAAGTTGGGGATTTTTCAATGGTTTTTAGAATTTCCGAAAGTGGCATCAGCCAATTCCTTTGGTCTGCGTTCCCAAGGCGTGACGTGCGCGCGGGCCGCGATCGAAAGCGTGATTTTTCGCCATCTGCGCTCGCATGCAAGCGCTTTGCCGATCAAGTGTGACGCGTTGTCGCTCTCCGCGATCATCGCGCGCGCACTGCTGAGTTGAAGGAGTTTCCGGGCGTGCTCCCGGGAAAGCGCGCGCCGCAGCGCATGTGCGGCGAGTAACTCCTGTTCCTTGAAAACTCCCCGGCGCTCCGGCGTCGGGGCTCTTTCAAGGGCAAAAGTTTCATGACTTCGCCACGTTACGCAATTCGTGGCGAGGAACTCGAAGTGGAAACGAGGATCCAATCGAGAAAGCGGGCGCCGGAACTCTGAAACCGGCGCCCGCAACCAGCGGGGAAGGCAAAAGGTCACGCGTTCCTTCCCGCGTTGGCGTTCGAATTCGGCGACGCGCAACAGCCGCCAAGCAAGAGCGCGTCGGAGAGGGAGATTGGTCAAGGCTCCTCATGTCCCGGGTTGTGACATGGAGAGCTTTGCAGATGTGCAAAAAGCCTTTGCATGAGGAGCAAATGACGAGCGCGGTGAGCGAGGCGAGAGAGTGGGCGAAATGGCTCGTTCAGCGCGAGACGCGCGGCCCCGGCGACCTCGAAAACGCCATGCGCAGGCTCGAGGCGCGCTACGGCGTGCCGTTCTCGACGCTGTGGGCGCTCCGCTACCGGCCGCCGAAGGACATCTTCGTCGGCGTCTATGAGGCGCTGCGCGACGCCTATCTGGCCGAACACGAAAAGCAAGAACGGCTTCTTCGACATGAACGAGAAATCACCGAAGCGAAAAGCAGGATTTCTTCGGCTTTTGCCTGCGCTGGCGCTGCGTTTGCTCGCGCGGCTGATGTTCTGGAGCGCGAGGACAACTGACCGATGCTTCGACGCGCTCTCCCAACTCGCCGCGCGCATGAGGCGCGCCAGTTCGAATTCAGAGGCGCGCCTTACACGGTGGGCGTCGGACGGTTCGAGGACGGCGCGCTCGCCGAAGTCTTTATCGACTGCGCCTCGAAAGGAATGCTGCCGCTCGGCGACGACGCCAAGGACGCCGCGGTCTGCCTTTCGATCGCTCTGCAATATGGCGCGCCCGCTGACGTCATTCAGAAAGCGGTGACGCGCACCACGGACGGCGCCGCGACCGGGATCATCGGCGCCGTGCTCGATCTTCTGGAGACTTAGGAGGATGGCCCATGTCGGAAACTGAGAAGCTCATCAACAGGAAGCAGTTCGGCGCGCTGATCAAGGCCGCGGATCAGGCGAAGACGAAGGTCGCGAGCGTCAATGGCGAGATCGGCGAGCGCATTAAGCATGCCGTCGAGAACGGCAATCTGCACGCCGGCGCCTTCAAGGCGATCCTCAAGCTCTATCGGATGGACGCAGAGAAGCGCGACGGATGGCTGCGCTCCTTCGACGCCTATCGCGACATGGCGGGCGAGCTGAACCTCTTCGAGGAACATGTCGGCGATCTCGACGACATGGCGCGGCGCGACGCGCAGAAGGAGGCGGAAGAGGCCGAGGCGGCGCAGGTCGCCGAAAACGTCGAGCGCCTGGAAAGCGGCATCACGCAGCTGAGCGAGGAGGAGCGCGAGTTCGACGACGCCACGTCGAGCAAGCCGTCGCGGCGGCGCAAGGCGCCCGAGTCACCTGACGAAGACGAAGCCGGCGGCAGCTACACCTACAACTGAGGACGCGACGCGGTGCTGATCCTGGCGCTCGATATTGCGACTTACACGGGCTACGCGCTCGGGCGCGCGGGAGAAATCCCGGCGTCCGGCTCGGTGCGCCTGAAGCGCCCGGGCGAGCCCGCAGACGTCGCCGCGTTCAACATGCGCGCCTTTCTGCGCGACCGGCTGGCGCTCGAAAGGCCGGATCTGATCTGCATCGAGCATTATCTCAATCCCGTCGCGCAGAAGAGCGCGGACGCCGTGATCCTGCAGCTCATGTGTTTCGGCGTCGCGGTGGCGGAGGCGATGGCGCGGGATATTCGCCTCGAGAAGCCGGCCCCCGCGACGGTGCGGAAGCATTTCATCGGCGCCGCCAATATGGGCGAACGCAAAGCGACGAAGGCGGCGGTGCTGAACCGTGCGCGCGTGCTCGGCTACATCCCGCGCGATTGCCGCGACGACAATCGCGCCGACGCCTGCGCGATATTCAGTTTCGCCTCGGCGAACTATGCGCGCCGCCGGCCTGCGGAACTGATGATGTTCGGGGAGTCGGCCTGATGAAGTTGCGGGTGTCAATCGACATGCAGGCGCTGGCCGTTTGGCACGTCGACCTACTCCCCTACAAGCAACAGAGGTGCGAGATGGGCGTTGACGAATTCTGCCGCGCAATCAGAGCCGCCCGCGTCACATTGAATCTTCTCTCGGCGGATCGGGAACTTCGCAGCCTGTTCGAGCGCAAGTTCGAAGAGCATCAACGGGCGCGCGCTAGTTTGCAGGAGGGCGCGTCATTATGACGATCGCTCCCGCATCGCAAACGATTTCCGACGTCTCGCAGCTGAGCGCCTTGCAGACGGCCATCAATCTTGCGCGCGGCCGCGTGCGTCTGACGCGCGCCGAGCAGGAGCTCTTCGAGCGGCATATCGGCGCCATCCACGCGCGGATCGAACGCGCCGCCATCCGTCGGGAGGCGAACGGACCCGACGCGATCGCCATCGTCGAGACGCTCTTGAACGTCTGCCCGGGCGGCGCTGTTAAAGACCGCGCGCTGGCGTGGCTTGCAAGCCGGACGCGCGCCGCATGAACGCCCGTTCCCCCACTCCTCACGACGCGCTTCCCTGCTCCATCGAAGCGGAGCAGGCGCTGCTTGGCGCGATCCTGCTTAACCCGGACGCGCTCAACTATGTGCAGGGCTTTCTCGAAGCTCGGCACTTCAGCGAGTCGCTGCACAGGACGATCTATCAGGCCGCCCTCGACATCGCCGCATCAGGACGGGCGCCGACGCTCATTGCGCTCGGCGCGGAGCTTTCCGGCCTGGAGATGCCCGCCAACGCGCCGCCGCTGCGCGCCTATCTTGCGCGCCTCACGGCCGAAGCGCCCAATGTCATCAACGCCCGCGACTATGGCGAGATGATCGTCGACGCCTGGGCGCGTCGCGAGCTCATCGGCCTCGCAGAGGCGACCGCGGCTGCGGCGCGCGCGCCCGGCGTCGGTCGGCTGCGCGAGACGCTGGACGATCTCGACGCCGGCGTCATCGGCCTGCGCAACGCGACGGCGACGGGAGACGAGCGCGATCGTTCGACGCTCGCCGGCGGCCTCGCCGACGTCATCTCGGACGCCGAGGCCCAGGCCGCGGGAGACGCCCGCCCGATTCCCTCGACGGGCTTCGTGGATGTCGACAGAGCGATCTCCGGCGGCTATCGCCCCGGACGTCTCTATGTCGTCGCCGGGCGTCCCGGGTGCGGCAAGACCGTCTTCATGTGCGCCTCGGCGCGACGCGTCGCGCGGCCGCGAGACGACCGCCCGCAGTTCGGCGTCGACATCTATTCGCTGGAGATCGATCGGCGCGAGCTCTCCGCCCGCATGGCGGCCAACGCCCTGGCCGCGGGAGTTTCGCCGCTCAATTACAGCAACATTCTCGCCGGCAAGGTCGATCCCGAGGACATCGAGCGCCTCCGCGCCATCGAGCGAAGCTTCTCGCGCTTCGCGCTCACCGTCGACGCGACGCCTCAGCTCGCCGCCGAGCAGATCGAGGCGCGGGCCAAGCGCACGAAGCAGCGGCTGGAGCGCCAGGGCAAGACGCTCGACGTCGTCTTCGTCGACTATCTGCAGATCATGAAGTTCGGCGAGCGCTACCGCGGGCGCCGCGTCGACGAGATCGGCGAAGCGACCGCGAGCCTCAAGGCCATGTCGAAGCGCCTTGACGTCGCCGTCGTGCTCCTCTCGCAGCTCTCGCGCGAGGTCGACAAGCGCGACGACAAGCGGCCGCAGCTGTCGGATCTTCGCGACAGCGGAACGATCGAACAGGACGCCGACGTCGTCATCGTGCTCTACCGCCCGGCCTATTACGACCAGCGCAATCCGAA
This sequence comes from Methylocystis sp., assembly GCF_050246715.1. Classification (NCBI taxonomy): domain Bacteria; kingdom Pseudomonadati; phylum Pseudomonadota; class Alphaproteobacteria; order Hyphomicrobiales; family Methylocystaceae; genus Methylocystis; species Methylocystis sp. Next base: position 8,045 of record NZ_JBFWVN010000070.1, on the reverse strand, counting down.
GGTGATCGACGGAACGGATTCGGAAGCCGTCGCGATCGCCGCGGCTCGGGCCAACGATCTTGAAGCGATCCTTCTCAAGAACCGGCTCGGCCCTCCAAAGACGATCAATCTCTATTGCGACGTCGGGCGCAGCTTCATCGACAACGGAGCAAAGCAATGGTGAATGCGGCGCCCGAACCTCTCGTTTGGCCGGAAGTCGACCTGCGCGACTTTCCCTACATGCCGCTCGACGTCGTGCGGCTGCGGGACTGCGATCTGTCGGCGAGCGCCACCGGCGAGGAGTTCCGCGCCGCCGTGCTTCTCTGGTGCGCGTCCTGGCATCAGATACCGGCGGCGAGCCTGCCCGACGACGATGCGGTGCTCTCCGCGCTGGCCGGCTACGGGCGCATTGTAAAGGAGTGGCTGAAGGTCAAGCGCGGCGCTCTTCGTCACTGGATCAAATGCAGCGACGGAAGGCTCTATCACCCGACTGTCGCAGAGAAGGCCAACGAAGCATGGGAGGCGAAGAAGAAGCAACGTGACAGAACCGCCGCAGCGCGCACCGCGCGTCTGTCGTCAAAACACAAAAACGCAACCACAGAGGATGCGACTGCGCCAGTGACAAGTTCTGTTACAGAAACTGTAACAAGCTCCAAGGGAGAAGGAAGGGAGAAGGAAGGGAGAATAGATTCGGATAACCTTCCAGCGAGTCAGCTTACGGCCTGCGCGCGCGCGAGCTCGGTCGAACTCGATTTGCGCAAGGCGATCGTCGACGTCTACGCAGCGTTCGGCGCAGGGATTCCGCCGGAAACTGGCCATGCCGCCGTGTGGCTGGCGCAAGGCTTTCCGCCCGATCTCTGCCTGTCGGTCGTTCGCTCGAAGATGCCGAGCGCTCGCGACAAGGGCCTGAAATGGTTCGACAAGGCCATCGCCGAGGCGGCGTCCATCAAGGCCCCGCAGCCGAGGCCGTCTCAGCCGCCCAACGATCCCAACGACCCGCTGTTCGACCTCGGCGGCACGAAACGCAGGGCGAGCCAGATCCGAAAATACATCGCTTCGTGGCGTTCCGATCCGCGGAAACAGCCGTGGGACATCCAAAATTTCGGCTTCCCGCCGGACGAGCCGGGATGCCGAATTCCCGATGAAATCCTCGCCGAATTCGGCTTCGAGCGTGTGCCCTATCCGGTCGACGACGAGGCCGCGGCATGACGCTCGCGAACCTCTATCCGGAGCGCCTGTGGCGCGTCGAGCGCCGCGTGATCCGCGCGCGCATCGTCGTCGTGCTGCGCAGGCGCAGCGACAAGCCGATGGACTGGACGAACGCGCTCAAGGAGGCGGCATGAATCGCGCGCTCGGGCGCTACGATCGCGTCGAGGATTCGAAGCATCCCGGCCCAGAATTGCCGCGTTCCAAGCGCCTTCTCGCCGGCAAGGTCGAGATCGTCGAAGCGGCGGTGCCGGACCCGTCGATCATCGGTCGGGAGAAACTGAAACGTCAGCGCGCCGCCGTGAATCGCCTCACGGATCCGCTCGAGTGCGAACGCAGCTACGGGCGCATTTCGGAGCCTGCCTACCTCGCCGGGCGCGCCTATCTGGCGGTCGCCGAGCGTGCGAGAGGCGCGCAGTCGAAGGCCGTCTTCGAACCTGGCGGCGGAGGCGGCAGTCACGAATTGTCGATTGGCTACGCTATGGAGGCCGCAGAGGCGCTTGTCGCGATGCAGGCGGACGTGCAGAGCGCCGTTGGAGCATGGGCCGCTCTGATCCTGCGCGGCGCGCTCGTCGACGGCCACAGCTTTCGGGAAATGGCCGTGCGCACAAATGCGAAGCGCTCGAACCTCAAGCGTGCGAAGCGAAACATCGCCGCGCAGTTCCGGCAGGCGCTTGAGACGCTCGCGGCGCATTGGGACAAGTCGGGATGGCCAATCCCGCCGTCTTAGCCGCTCGCCTCGCCGTTTAAGCTTGAAAGAAATCTCGGCGCGCAGGATCGAGAGCGGTGGCATTTGCATTAACAAAAGCACACCAGACGCAGAAATAAATCTGATTAATCGTCCGTGACTCTATGTCACGCCAAAATAAAATATCATTCAGTTGTTTATTCATAAATAAAAGCGTATATATTAAACGTAGGTCGCAGCTTCTATGGTAAAGCCTGCGCTCGGCTTATACGACGTGTACAGCAGGTTTTTCCATGGGAGGAATAAATGAATACCACATCAGCTACGTCTCGCCTTAAGGGTGTATTTTGGGTCGTCGGCGTCATCGCGGTCGTATTTACAGCGATCGCTCTTGCGCCGATGATTTCACACCTCGGCTGACGTTTGGAACTATGATAAGAAGCCGCCAAGCCATCGACTTGGCGGCTTTTTTAATTGTCTAAACTGCCCGAAGTGGACGCCGACATATTATTAGTTCGGCACACAACCCAACTTCCGACATTCAGCCTATTCCACCAGCTTGATTGCGCCCCAGCGGCCCCCGCTGCGCATGGCCTTCCTGCCAGGGACCAGCCGCACGCGCAAACAACGGGCTCCTGCGCGTGCTCAGTTGCAATCAGCTTTGGCGCCATTCCTCGAAATCTTGCTCTACTCTAATCCTCCGCGGCGCGCTTGTAGACGGCCACAGCTTTCGGGAAATGGCCGTGCGCACAAATGCGAAGCGCTCGAACCTCAAGCGCGCGAAGCGAAACATCGCCGCGCAGTTCCGGCAGGCGCTGGAAACTCTGGCGGCGCATTGGGACAGGTCGGGATGGCCAATCCCGCCTGCTTGAGCAGGCGCCTCGCCGTTCAAGCTTGAAAGAAATCTCTATGGGGAGGACTGTAGCCAGATGCGCGCCTCCCAGAAGACGATATGTCAAATGAATGTTTTCCCGCGGCGCCAGGCGAATCTACATAGATTGAGAGCAAAAGCGCCAAGGAGGATTCAACGATGAAGAAGAGCGACCTCGACGCGTTTCAGGACGCGCCGTTCCTGCTGTGGGTGAAGGACGAGAAGTGGCGCTATGTCTGGGGCAATCGCGCTATCTGCGACTTGGCGGGCGACGATGTTGTGGGGAAAAATGACAGCGAGCTGCCCTGGAAGGCAGATGCTGAGGCGCTGGTTAAGGACGACGAAGACGTTCTCGCTTCGGGGAAGCCGCGTTACATTCACGAATCGGTCGAGCACTCCGAGCAGGGGGCGGTGACATTGAGCGTCTGCAAATGGGTCGACGAGTTGGATGGCCATCGGCGGGTGTTCGGCATTTCTTTCGTCATTCCTGAGTAGAACCTCTTCGCGCCCCAGCAACGAGACAGGTTCGGGCCCACACCGAGAGAGGCGCCGATGACGGTCGCCACAGGAATGGTCGGCCGTGGTGTTTCTATAACCGCAACTCGGCGCCCCTCCTGCTGATCATTGCCGCCCACCCTATTCGTCGACAATAGCTCCTTCAGCTAGCGCCAGGCTTCGTAGCAACTAGTTTCGGCGCCATTCCTCGAAATCTTGCTCTACCGCCATGGCGGCAATTTTGGCAGCTCTAGCCAGCCAAGAAGGATCACGCGAGGCAAGATCGTCGCTGATCTTATCGGCGGCGGCCGGCGTAGCGGCATGAATGGCGCCTAGATCAAATCCCATGACTCGCAACAAATCGGTTTTGAGGTCAGCGCCGGCTTCGTCGCCAAGGTTGATCTTGCGGGAGTCGGCAGCGACGCGCCGGATAATGAACCTGCTCTCGAGATTGAGAAACGGATCGGGAGCTCGGAAGTTCCCGGAAGCGAGTTTAAGGAACTGCAAGCCTTCGTCAGAATCCCCATGCGCCCAATTCCAGGCCGATGGAACCAAGGCTTTTGCCTCTCTCACGATTTTCCCTCCGCGCCATTTTGCGATCGCCACAAAGCGTGGCCGACCCAGGCTGCCGCCACCCTTTACCCTCGAAGCGAAACGCCAAACGACTGCGTCAACCGGAAGGGCGTTACGCAGCCCCTGCTCCACGTGAACCGGGGGCTCAGCGTCAGGATATTTTTCCACCTCCGCCCAGAACTTGCGCCTTTGATCATCGCTGCAGGCGACGTATTCCCGCATCCATGTCTCTTGCTCGTCGAGCAATATCGGGCGCGGCCTGGAAAGGCCTTCGAGATAGCCGAGAAGAATCGCATCGGCGGCGTCTCGGTTGCTGCAATCGCGCTTCGGAGCCAGCCTGACGCTTGTTGCGAGGCGGATGAGATCGAACGGATATGGTATGACCGCCGCCTCATCGAAATCGTTGACGCCCCAGACAAGCCTGCCCTCCGCGTCCCGCCAGGTTCCAAAATTCTCAGTATGAGTGTCGCCCACGGAGAGCGCCTTCGGCGCTCTCGCACATTCAGGACAAAGGCTCTCGATCCGTTTTGCCCAACGAAAGTAGGTCGCCCGTAGGAAAACGAACGAATTCCTCCTCATCCTCTCGTGTTTGTAGTCGAGATCCGACTTGACGACCTGGCACTGCGTTCGCAGCCAGTCTTCAAACGCTGTGTTGTCGGCTTGGAAGGACATTGAAATGTCCGATCTCGAAAATCGTGCCTGTGCGCTGGCGCGGCTAATCTCAAAAGAAAACCGCTCTCCAATTTCATAGTCAAGTCGCAAACTCACGGAGAGATTCTGTCCGAGTTTAAGTGCGGCGCGATCGCGCGTGTTGACCAGCGGACCGGCTTAAGGTAGTGATTCTGGCAATTGGAAGATTTGCGCCCGGAGCAGAAATGCGGCCGGGCGTTTGATTTTAGCACAGACTCACTCGTGGAGAGCTAAACGAAAAGGCCAAGCGCCGTATGAATGGCTCGCTGACCTGCGAGGCCGCGCGAAGATTTCGCCTCCCGCGCGGCCTCTAGCCAATAGCCCGCGTGAGTCGGGCACATGGAACATGAAGCTGTCACGGCTAGTTCCGGCCGTCAATTAGCCGAATAGCCGCTCCCAACTAGACTCGCGCCTGTTGCGGGTCCTTCCAGCGGTCGGCAGGTATGCGGTCAAACGGAGCGCGTGGGTTTTCTAGAAATTCAGGTTTTGCGAAAGGGTGAATTTTACCTCATGGGTAAAGTGGCTGAGTAAAATCCGGTGAAGACGATCGAGAGCAAAGGGGAATTCGCCACCCGCATGCAGCGATCGCCTGCATGTATCACCAAGTGGATCAAGCTCGGGAAAATCAGCGCCGCGGCGTTGGTCGGCGAGGGAAATTCCGCGAGGATCTGGGTCGAGCGGGCGAAAGCCGATCTGTCGGCGTCACTCGATCCATCACAGCAGGCGATTCAAGTTGCGCCGATCGATGCCTGCGCGCCGGCGCCGCCGCCGATTGTTGAGAGCGCGCTTGCGCCGCCGCCGCCCGCAAATCCGGGGCTCGGCTCTGTCGCCTCCGAGCGCGAGCGCGATCTCGCACGTCGCGCTCGGGCAGACGCGGACGCCGCCGAGCTCGACGCCGAGGCGAAGCGCCGCAAGCTGGCGCTCGATGAAGGGCGCTACGTTGTCGCCGAGGACGCCGCGGCAATCTGGGGCCGCGAATTGTCGAAGTTCATCGGCGAGGCTGAGACCTTCATCGGCACTTCGCTCTCGCGAGATATAGCGGAGCGGCACAATCTTGATTGGAAGACGCTTGCAAGCCAGATGCGCGAAGCCTGGCGCGCGTTCCGCGCCAATTACAGCGAGGACGCCAGGGCGCACCGCAAATCTCTGGAAGGCGAGTAGTCGACACCACAATGTCGATTCTCGTCGATCCCCGCGTGCTGGCATTGACTGTCGTCGAGGTCGCAACAAAGCCGCCGCCGCCGCCGGACCTGGTCGCGTGGGCCGAGCGCAACATCGTGTTCGGGAAAGAAAGTCCGTTTCCAGGGCCTTTCAGCCGCAACACGATTCCGCAGCTTCAACGCATCCTCGAGGTTCTATCGCCGGAACATCCAACGACCGTCGTGTCGGTCAGAGGCGCGGCGCAGATCTTCAAGACGACCGTCGCGCAAATCTTTATCGGCGGGCGAATGGACATCGATCCCTGCGACATGGGCTATGTCCATCCCTCGCACGACAACGCCATCCGTTGGGCGCGCCGCAAATGGAAGGTGATGCGGAAGCAGTCGCCGGCGTTGCGCCGAATCTTCGGCGAGCAAAGGTCGCGCGATTCGACCGACACGACTCTCTACCAGGAGACGCGAGACGGTCGCGGGTCCCTGCAGATTTCCGGCGCCAACTCGCCTTCGTCGCTCTCGATGGTCTCCTGGCCAGCGCAGGTTCAAGACGATCTCGCGAAATGGGCTGTAAACGACGCCGGCGATCCCGAGGCGCAGTCCGACAGCCGCTCCGGATCGTTCGAATGGCGCAAGGTGTTGAAGATCTCGACGCCGCTTCGGGACAAGACATGCCGCATCACGCGCAACTTCAAGAATGGAACGCAGGAGTGGTGGCACGTTCCCTGCCCGCACTGCGACTGTTTTCAGCCTCTGCGCTGGGAAAATTTTAGCGCCAATCTCGATCCTGACGATGTCGATTCGGCTCACTTCACATGCGTTTCATGCAACGAAAAGATTGAACGACGCCATAAGCGCGAGCTGTTGCGCAAGGGCCGGTTTGTCGCGGACAACCCGCGCGCGCGGGAAATCTCAATTCAAGCGTCTCGGGCAGAGATGCCGAATTACGATTGGGCTGAGATCGCTGCGCAATGGTTCAAGGTCAAAGGCGACCCACAGGCCGAGCAGGTCTATTTCAACGATTGGTGGGGGCTGCCATATGAGACAGCAGGCGAAGCGCCGCCATGGCAAAGCATTCGCGACCGCTCGAACGGCGTCGACGAGAACGGCGTCATCCTCGAGGGCGTGTCGACCTACGAGCGGGGGCGCGTTCCGGCTGGCGGTCTCCTCCTCTGCGTCGGCGTGGACTGCCAGGGCGACCGCATCGAAGTCCATTACAAGGCGTTCGGCGAACATCTGAAGCGCTGGACAATCGAATACGAGGTGATTCCGCATTTCGTCGGAACGGATGAGGGCCGAGAGTCGCTTGACCGCGTGATGACGCGGCAGTTTCCGGACCAATTTGGCAATCTGCGCGGCATCGACATGCTCGCGATCGACGGCAACGCCTATACGAAAGATGTTTTCGCCTGGGCCAAGCGCTATTCGTGGACGAAGGTTATCGTCGTGCGCGGCGCGAAATCCGACATGGCGCCGCCAATCGCGCTGACCAAGACCGAGCGCAAGGCTGACGGATCGATCCGCAAGACGCAAAAGCGGTTCTACAACGTCGGCGTTTCCGGTCTGAAATCGTCATTCTATGAAGTTCTGGCGCGCAGCGACCCGCTGTCGCGCTGCTATTGCGGCTATCCGTCTGGCCTCGACGACGAATTCTACCGCCAGCTCACGGCGGAGAAGCGCCACGTCGAAAAAGACAAGCGCTCAGGCTTTCCGCGCGCCTTCTGGCGCAAGGAGCACGATCGTAACGAGGTGCTCGACACCGAGATGTATGCCGAGGCGGCAGCGATCCGCTGCGGCTGGTATTCGCGAACTGCGGAAGCCTGGGCGGCTATGAGGGCGATTATGGAAAAGATCGTTGAGCGCGACCAAAGCGACCTCTTCGACCCGTCGCGCGACGCGATTGGCGCGCATCAGGCGCGTCCTGTCGTCGCGAAGCCTGCGAAACGTAAACTCTGGGAAATCGGCGCCTCGAAATGACAGACCTTGCGACACTCACTGCCTGGTATAACGAGGCCGTCGCCGCTCGCCACAAGCTTTCGATCGGAAAGCTCGCCGTCGAGGTGCAACGCGGTCAGACCGGAAAGATTACCTATAACCAGGCGGATTTGGCCAAGCTCAACGCCTATATCGCCGATCTCGCCGGGCAGATCCGCGCCGCCGGCGGCTCTGTCGCAGGCGCGCGCGGCTATCGCCGGATCGCGTATTTCGGCTGATGGGCGCCGTGACCATCCTGGGACCTGACGGCGCGGTTGTGCCACCGAGCAGGCGACGCATGTCCGATATCGGGGGGCGCAGTTTTTTTGACGCCGCCTCGACGGTGCATCAGGACGTGGCGTTCTGGCGGCCTTCCAATCCATCCGCGCAAGCGGCCCTAACCTATGAGCGCGAC
>NZ_JBFWVN010000069.1:0-16245 GCF_050246715.1 Methylocystis sp. | reverse complement strand
TTCGCGGCATTCTGCGGGGCTACGGGCTCAAGGCCGGCGAGGTCAGCCGAGGACAGTTCGAGGCGCGCGTCCGGGAACTGACGGCCGGCCACGCCATCCTGGAAACGGTGATTGGCGCGATGCTGGCGGCCCGGATGGCGTTGTGGAATGAGTTCACCCGGCTCCACCGCGAGATGTTGAAGATCGCGCGCGCCGACAGGGTTTGCCGAAGATTGATGAGCGCACCGGGCGTTGGCGCCCTGGTCGCGCTGACCTATCGCTCGGCGGTGGATGATCCGTCGCGGTTCGAAAAGTCCAGCGCGATCGGCGCCTATTTTGGACTGACGCCAAAAAAATCCAGTCGGGCGAGACCGACCGTGACGGCGGCGTCAGCAAGGTTGGCGACGGCATGGTGCGAACCACGCTTTTTGAAGCGGCCCATATCATGCTGACGCGAGCGGTTCGCTTTTCGAGCTTGAAACGCTGGGCGCTCGGCGTCGCACAGCGGCGCGGCATGAAGCGTGCGAAAGTCGCTCTCGCGCGTAAGCTGGGCGTCGTCCTGCATCGCATGTGGGTGGAGGCGACCGAGTTCCGCTGGAGCAATGCTGTTCCGGCCGCATAGGGGGTAGATGAAGTTTGGAGCGCGTCGAATACGGCCGCTTCTTCTGAGGTCCCGTCGCCGGGACGAGGGCTTGGCAAGGTCGTGCGTAGTGCTGTGAATGCTCCGGCTGATCACGCGTCTTAGATTGACCTGCCGGCCTTGGATCTGATGGCATGGTGTGGCGGCCCCCGTGCCGACCACGGACAGAAGCATGATCCTGGCGACGAGAGGTCGTTCAGAGGGACTTGACAAAAAACGGCCCATTACAGAAGCACTACTTTGGCAGATTTTGAAGGATCGTACTTTTTTGGGATTCCCTTGGGTCATTTTCCGCATCCCCGATGAGAGACGCGACGAGATCGTGCAACTGGCGCTCGATGAGCCGGAACTGTCGCCGCGGGAGCTCGCGGCGCGCTTCGTTGACACGAAAAACTATTTTGTTTCAGAAGCCTCGGTCTATCGTCTGCTCAAGGCGCATGATCTGATCACCAGCCCGGCCTTCATCATCGTCAAGGCGGCGGATGAGTTCAAGGCCAAGACCACGGCGCCCAACCAGCTCTGGCAAACCGACTTCACCTATCTGAAGGTGATCGGCTGGGGCTGGTTTTACCTCAGCACCATCCTCGATGACTTCTCACGCTACATCGTCGCCTGGAAGCTGTGCGCGACGATGAAGGCTGACGACGTCACCGCTGCGGTGTTCAACGATCCGCGTCATGTGCCTGCGTCCTTTTTCAGCTTCAGGCCCACCAACGAAAAAGACCCCGGCAGCTTCAAGGGCGACTTGGATATACGCGACTGCTCCCGCCGTAAGCCGTCTCCGCTCACCCTCAAAATCTTCAATCATCGACACACGCAAGCCCGCCATTTCAGCCAGCTTTGCTTGTGTTATTCCAAGCAGGTCACGAGCGCGGCGAGATTGTGCGGGGGTCATTGGTCGCCCGTCCTTCTTCGGTCTGTCGCCCAGCGTTCGCCGTCGTCGACCGACTCGACTGGCCGCTATTCGTCGTTCTCGCTCGTCACGTCTTCAATCGGGATGAACGCACCGGCGTCGCCAGCGCCAAGGGCCTTCTCAAGCAGGCACCGTATCGCTTCGGGGCGCGATGGGCGCGGCTCGGGCTGATTAGCGATCCAGACGTCAAGGGCCGCGAGAGTGTCGAGGGTGAGCCGTACCGGCTTTGTTTCCGGCTTCACCCTGCCAGTTGGGCGCCCCCTCGGTTTTTTTGATTCAGGAATTTCTTGCCGGGCCATTATTTTCGTGTAACAAATAAACAGGCCGGTGGGAAGCGCCAACTTCCGCGCCGGCCCTAACCACACGGAACGATGGGAGTTCGACATGGCTGATTCAACACCTACCCCGAATCCGTCTTCGATTCCGCAACCCTCACGCCGCAACATCATCACCGCCGGCGCCGCTGCGATCGGCGCTACGGCCGTCGCTGGCGGGGCGATGGCGGGCTCCGCGGGCGTGGATCCTGTCTTCGCGGCGCTGGCTGAATTGGAGCGCGTCGAGGCCCACGTTGAGACGGTCCGCCAGGCTCATACCGAGGCCGAGGATCTCTTCATCGAAATGCAGCCCCGCAAGGACTTCATCTATCTGAGCGATGGCCTATCCGTTATTCCCGACGCCATAGACCATGAGGGGATCGACAAGCATTTCGCCGATCCCGGACTGCCGGAACAAAACATCCGAGCTGTGATCAAAAAAGCGCTCTCGTGGCGCAAGAAGCCGCTGACGCCGGAACGGCAGGCCGAGCTGGAGATGGCAAGGTAGGCCGCCCATGCGGAGCTCGATCAGTATCTGCTCGCCACCGAAGAAGCCGAGAAGCGCTCCGGGTTCGGTGACGCGCAAAAGGACTGGAACGCCGTCCTCGATGAGCAAGTAGAGGCAGAAAGGGCGATCCTGGAAACGAAGCCGACAAGTCGGGCTGGCTCCATCGCCTTGCTGCGGTTCATCGCCGGCTATCTGCACGATATTGCCGATCGTGAGGATGAGGCCGCCGCCATCCGCCACGCCGTCGCGGTCCTCGAGGAGGCGCGATCATGCGCACCATCGATCCCGCGATCTTCGATGAAGACGGCAATGAAAAAGGCATCTTAACGCAACTGGCCGAGAGTCTTTCTAAAGAGTCCGACGAGCTGCAAATTGCCCTGATTTCCGCAACCGGTGCCGAAAGGTCTCGGCTGGTTGAGAAGCTGGGGGTAACTTCGGAACTGCATGCGATTGTCGCATCGTTCGCACGCCGCGAGCCCGCCCTAGATCTTCCGCTTCAAGAATTTCGTCGGCTCCGACAAATGATAGCCTCGAGCCTGCCACTGACGCCGCCAATATACGACAGAGCGGCGATCATGCGGGACGCCCATCGTCGTTATCGAGACGGCAAACGCCTGCAGCTCGACTGGTCATTCGGGCACTGCCTCTCGACGGCGTGGCGGGCGGCGAAGGCCCGTGCAGCGGAAGCGGCCAGCCTGGAGCGTGCCAAGCGAGCCGGCCGAGCAATGGCCACATCATGCCGAAGCACGCCGCCGAGCTCTGCGTTGATAACGACGGAGGGCCGCTCATGAGCGCGAACGCACCGTGCCGGTGCCCGGTCGCCGACCTCGCGGACGAGGCGGAGCGCGCCCTGCAGGCGCAGGACGCCTCGTCCGATAACCTAGACGAGGCAATTTTCGTCGATATCGTCAGCGCCACAGTGGACCGCGCTAGCTTCCTGCGCGCGAAAAGCGCCAAGGAGGCGGCCTTTCAGCTGGTTGCGCTGATGGGCCTCGTCGAGAGGATGGCGTCGCTTGTGCAGTCCGTCGCCGAGGCGGAGCCGGGAGAAAGCCCCTACTGCGAACTGCAAGAGGCTGAAAAAACCAAAGAGGAGATGAACCGCCTTATCTATTCGGTCGCCGATGTTTTGGAGAGCGTCGACGGCAAGCTTGGCGCGGCAGTTAAGGAATATTCTATGCCCGCCGATATAGATCCTTTTGCGAAGATCGAGGGCGCTGTCGTTCAAGCGAGAAAAGAGGTCGCCCATGCGTAACAGCGTCGCTGGCGTCGCCTTCGCGGCGCTCGCGGCCGGCCTTATGTGGTGCGCGGAGCGCGCGCTCCGGGCTGGCAATACGTCAATCACGATCGCAGGGCGCAAGGGCGTTGCTGCGCCTCTCGCGGCCGCCGGCGCCAAGCTCTGCCTCGCCGTGTCCACGGCGCTTCTGAGAGCAACCGAAGCGGCTCGCGAGGTTGCATTGAACGATTCGCGCGCGTAAATTGAACCAACCGACGGCTTCACACTCCGTCACGAAACGCCGTCAATTGCGCTTTCGCGAGCTCGGACGCCGTCTTGTTTGTGCTCGGCGCAAGCTCGCGAACGAACTTGCCGAACTCCTTCATCTGCGCGCGGCTTCGGTCTGATGTCTGACCGATGTCCGTCAACGTTTGCTCGAAATCGATCGCGGCTTGGATCGGAGCCGCTAAGGCATTCTTGAGGACATAGGCCTGCGCGACAGCATCGACCATCCGGCCGCGCATATTGTCGAGTGAGCGATTTGTAAAACCCAATTCTCTGTTTAACTTATTGAAAACGCCGCCGAGCCTTTGATTTGTCGAGCCGGCGAGACGGTTGAGCGAGTCAGACGCCTTTCTCGCCGGGCCGCTGATCTTGTCTATCAGCGAAGCGACAAGCTTGGTCTCCATTTGAGCCATGCCATTATCCCTTGTTGCTGTCGAATGCTGTCCAGATGTCGCCGAGCCCGTCAATTGTATCTGCGGCGTGCGTGAGCGCGTCGCGTAGAATGTTGTCGATCGTTTCGCTGTCGTGGCGCGAAAGATGCGGAATTGCTTGCGCTATTGTGGACGAGGCCGCGAGGACGTCAGCGCGAATGAGTCCCGCCGCAGTGTCCCAACGGTCCCTCACGGCAGATTCCAACAGATATTCTCCGCGGAGGACCGCATTCTTGATGGCAACGGCGTCCGCTTGCTCAGTCGCGAGCCGTGTGCGCGCCGCCGTCAAGGACGCAACGCCGTCAGCCCCACCACGCCCCGCCGCCGTGCCGCGCAGGTGATGGACAACACCGATGACGCTTTCCCTAAGCGCGTATAGACCGCGAGAAACGCGCCTCACATGGCCGGCCTTGGCGTAGTTCCGAATAGTGGCCTCGTCGCAATCGAGCCATTCAGCAAGCACGCCAGCGGTTTCGCCCTTATTGCTCGTCATTCTCGGTACCCATTCGGAACCCCCTTAGGGAATTCTGCATAGAGAGAGGTTTCGGGAGCAGCGCGCCCGCCCTGGGCCAGCTTTCTGGAAGAACCTAGAGCGCCCAGAAAACGGCGGGGCGCGCCGCCGCCTGAAGGAGATGCGCCCCTCCGTCCCACGGGTCGCCGTAGCTCGACCCGAACTGATGGACGAGCGGCAGTCGCCCGCCGCCCGCCTTCGCTGCGCAGGAGTCAGGGCGCATCACTTGAACGAAACGACAGGGCCGCGGGCGATCCGCGCTCGACCGGACTCGACAGCGGCGACGTAGGCGAGATAGGCCGCCTTGTCCGGAAACTCGCGCTGAAGGTCGGCGGATGCATCGAATTGCGCGGCAAGCTGGGCGCGAGATGCGCCAACTGTGGAATGATGGGCTCGCTACTTGCAATCGTCGCCTCGCCTTGCGCTACGAGACGGGTATGGCGGCCCTTCGCGTGGGCTTCATAAAACGCGGCGCGCGCATTGGCGGGCCAGAAAGCAAATCCCTTTGGCTCGCCTTCGCCGAGCCCAGCTCTGCCTCCTGCTATTTTCGCTTCTTCATTCGTCGTCATCTTCGCCTCATCCTATGTTCGAAAGGGCGCGCAGTCGGCGAAAGGAAAACCAACTGCGCGCCCGGCCCGGAGGAGAAAGGTAAAAACTTCTCCGGGAATTCACTCCGTCGCCTCGGCCATGGGCGTGCTGCTCCGCAGCTCGCGCGCCTTCTCGCGCAACGGCTCGACGACGATCTCGTTGGCAGCGATCGGCGCTGGGGTGATCGTACATTCCTCGCCATGCAGGCCGGGGTTGAACCGGCTGAGCACGCCGTCACGAACGATCGAGACGGCAAGGACGCGCTCGACGCAGGCCGGCCGCGCTGTTCGGGTTCTTGGCGCCATCATCTCAAAAATGTTTGGGCAGGCTGAGAAAAGGCCCTGCGCGAGGATTGCGCGGGCGACGTCCTCAGGCGTCGCAAGGCGCGTCCCATGATCGGCGTCGACCATGACGCCGGATTCAGACGGAATTGCTGCAACGAGCTTGGCGAAGGCGCCGGCCAAGACGGCGCACGCCGCGTCGACGTTTGCCGCCTGCTCGGCAATGACGACCGCGTCTCTCTCAAGTTCCTTCGCTCGACTCGCCCTCCGCTCGCTATCGCGGGCGGCGTCAATCTGTTCGATCAGCGACAGTTCGGCGACTTCCAGCCGTTCGAGGCGAAGAGCAGCAAGCGCCGCGTCCTTGTCGGCCGCGATTATCGCCTCTTCGCTGGCGTCGGACAGCAGCATGTCGGCGCGCTCGGCGCCGTGAGACTCGACTATGGGCTCCTCAGGCGTTGGTCTCTTCCTGGGCATAACGGTCCTCCTGTCCTGTCCGAAGACATACCTCAAGGTGGACCAGTTCAATGGGGGTGGATCAGGCCAACGCCATTGATGGATTGTTCCGTCGTTTCGACGAGGCGTTGCGGGCCTCCGGCTTTCTGGCGATGAGCGGTCAAATCGTTGACGCCACGATCGTCGCGGCTCCCAAGCAGCGCAACACGATTGAGGAGAAGGCGGCGATCAAGGAAGGGCGCATTCCGGAGGATTGGAAGGACAAGCCTGCCAAGCTCGCCCAGAAGGATCGCGACGCGCGTTGGACGGTCAAATATACGAAAGCCAAGGTCCGGGACGATGGATCGACGCCGTCGGTCGATCTCGCCATTCCGGCGTTCGGTTATAAAAACCATATCTCGATCGACCGCGCTTTTGGGCTGATCCGCGAATGGACGACGACGAACGCCGCCGCGCATGACGGCGCGCGGCTGGAGGATGTTCTGGATCGCTGCAACACGGGCAGCGACGTATGGGCCGACACCGCGTATCGATCCGAAAAAAACGAGGCGATGTTGTCGCGCCGCCGGCTCGTGTCGCGCATTCACCGCAAGAAGCCCAAGGGCAAGCCGATGCCGGAGCGCACGCGGATCGCCAACGCGCGGAAATCGAAAGTTCGATCTGCCGTCGAGCATGTCTTCGCGCATCAGAAGGGATTGATGGGCCTTTGCGTTCGAACCATTGGGATCGCGCGCGCCAAGGTGAAAATCGGCCTGGCCAATCTCGCCTACAACATGCGCCGCATGGTCTGGCTACGAGGGAAATATGCCGCTGTGTGAGACTTGGCGGCCAAAGAACCCCTCCGCGCGGCGGAGCCGCTCGCGGAAATCGACCTCGATATTCCAAAAGCGCGCCAGCAAACCGCTGATCAGCACGATTGCGCCTGTCCGTCAGCCGAAAACCCGGTAATTGGGGGTGTCCAAATTACTGGAGACGCACCGCTCGCGGCACAGGGCCTTTGATTTTGCGGCAGGTCTCGCAAATATAGAAATGACTGTAAAATCATGAAAGTGCGTGGTGGGCCGGGCAGGACTCGAACCTGCAACCAGACCGTTATGAGCGGCCGGCTCTAACCATTGAGCTACCGGCCCCGAGAGGGGACGCCTCTCCTATACCGCAACCCGAACGCGTGCAAAATTGCCGAATAGGGTCGGCGCTTGTCATAGCCGGCGCCGCGCCTGTAAGGCTGTTCGCATGGACGAAAGCGACGCGCGCGCGGCGATCGTCGAAGCCGCGCAGGAGATGGAGCGGCTCGGCCTCAACCATGGCTCCGCCGGCAATCTGTCGCTGCGGGTGAGCGACGCCGTGCTGCTCACGCCGAGCGGCGTTCCAAGCCGCGAACTTTCGCCGGAACTGATCGCGCGCATGCCGCTGGCGGGGGAGGGCGCCTTCGACGGCCCATTGCCGCCGACGAGCGAGTGGCGCTTCCACCTCGACATCTACCGCGCCCGGACGGACGTAAACGCCGTCGCCCATATGCATTCGCCCTATGCGACGACCATCGCGACGCTGCGGCGTGAGATTCCGGCCGTGCATTATATGATCGCGGCCTTCGGCGGCCCCACGGTGCGCTGTGTCGATTACGCGCCTTACGGCACGGCCGAGCTGTCGCGCCTGGTGGTCGCCGGACTTATCGACCGCGACGGCGTGCTGCTCGCCAATCACGGCGCGATCGTCACCGGCGCGAATATGCGCCGAACCCTGTGGCGCGCCGTGGAGCTCGAAGCGCTCGCGCAAGTCTTCTATCTCGGCGCGCTTGCCGGCGAACCGATCGTGCTTTCCGACGACGAGATCATGCGCACGGTGGAGCGCTTCAAGAACTACGGAACGCGCGAGACTTCGTGAGTTCGTCATTGCGCGCCGAAGGCGAAGCAATCCAGAATCAGTCTCGGCGACTTTTGGATTGCTTCGTCGCTGCGCGCCTCGCAATGACGGCGCTACAGTTCGTCGGGAACGATGCTTAGCTCGCGAGGTCGGGAAACAGTCCCTTCAGCCCTTCTTCCGTGGCGGCGCAGACGCCGCGCTCGGTGATCAGCCCGGTGACGAAGCGCGACGGCGTCACATCGAAGCCGAAATTGCGCGCCGGGGAGCCGTCCGGCGTGAGTTGAATTTCGATCGGCGCGCCGTCGGCGCCGCGTCCGCTGATATGAGTGACTTCGCGCGGGCTGCGCTCCTCGATCGGAATGTCGCGCACGCCGTCGGCGATGCGCCAGTCGACGGTCGAGGACGGCAGCGCGACATAGAAGGGCACGTTATTGTCATGCGCCGCGAGCGCCTTGAGATAGGTGCCGATCTTGTTGCAGACGTCGCCGGCGCGCGTCGTTCGGTCGCTGCCGACGATGACGAGGTCGACAAGCCCGTGCTGCATCAGATGGCCGCCGGCGTTGTCGGCGATGACGGTGTGGGGCGCCTCTTCGCCCAAGAGTTCGAAGGCGGTGAGGCTCGCGCCCTGGTTTCGCGGTCGCGTTTCGTCGACCCACACATGAATGGGGACGCCTTGCCGCGCCGCCGCATAGATCGGCGCCAGCGCCGTGCCCCAATCCACGGCGCAGAGCCAGCCGGCGTTGCAGTGGGTGAGGATGTTGACCGGGCGGTCGCCGCGGCGCGCCTTGTCGATAAGTTCGGCGCCGGCGCGGCCGATCGCCTGGCAGGCGGCGACGTCTTCTTCGGCGATTTTCGCCGCCTCGGCATACGCGAGGGCGACTCGGTCCGAGACCGGCGCGGAAAGGAGAAGCGCGCGCAGCCGATCGAGCGCCCAGCGCAGATTGACCGCCGTCGGCCGCGTGGCGAGGAGCAGGGCATGGGCGCTCTCGACCGAAGCGTCGTTCGGGTCCCGCAAAACGGCGAGCGCCATGCCATAGGCGCCGGTCACGCCGATCAGCGGCGCGCCGCGCACGTTCATGTTCGCGATCGCCGCGGCGGCGTCTTCGCAGCTTGCGAGCGTTTTTGTCTGGAAACGATGCGGCAGCCGGGTTTGATCGATGATGTGAACCCGCCGTCCGTCCGGGTCGAGCCAAATCGTTCTGTAGTCGCGGCCGTCGATTCTCATGCTTGATTTTCGCCTGCTTAAAAGTCGCGCTTGGATGACGTCGCGATGAGCGCCATGATAGAGGGCGCCGCGACGCCATGCCAGCAGGCGCTCAAATGCGGCTGCTTTACTGGACAAATGACGCAGGGATTTTCGGTTCGATACGCGGAATCGCTCGACTCCGTCGCGGCGGCGGACTGGGACGCCTGCGCCGATCCGCCCGGTCTGCCGGACTCAGTCGGCGAGCGCTACAATCCCTTCGTTTCGCACGCCTTTTTGCGCGCGCTCGAAGTGTCGAGGTCGGTCGGCGCGCGCAGCGGCTGGACCCCGGCGCATGCGCTCGTCGAGGATTCGCTCGGGCGTCTCGTGGCCTGCGCGCCGAGCTATATCAAGACGCACAGTCTCGGCGAATATGTGTTCGACCACAACTGGGCGCAGGCTTATGAACACGCCGGCGGGCGCTACTATCCGAAGATTCAGGTGGCTTCGCCCTTTACGCCGGTCACGGGGCGCCGGCTGCTGGTCGCGCCCGATGCGCCGGAAGGGGCGCGCGAGGCGCTGATCATCGGATTACGGGAATTGCGCAAGGCGAGCGGCGCGTCTTCCATCCATGTGACTTTTTGCACGGAGGAAGAGCGGGTCGCGCTGTCCGGCGCCGGCTTCGTCGACCGCGCCGGAGAACAATTCCACTTCGTCAATGAGGGCTATGCCAACTTCGAGGATTTTCTGGCGCGGCTGACGGCACGCAAGCGCAAGGCGATCAAGCGCGAGCGGCGCGAGGCGCTCGGCGGCGAACTCGAGATAGATCTTCTAACTGGCGGCGACATTCGGCCGGCGCACTGGGACTCGTTTTTCGAGTTCTACATGGACACGGGCGCGCGCAAATGGGGCCACCCCTATTTGACTCGCGCCTTCTTCGACGAGGTCGGCGCGCGCATGGCGGACCGAATCCTGCTGGTGATGGCGCGACGCGGCGCGCGCCATATCGCCGGGGCGATCAATTTTCTCGGCGATGACGCGATCTACGGGCGCAACTGGGGCGCCGTCGAGGAAGTCCCCTTTCTGCACTTTGAGGTCTGCTACTATCAGGCGATCGAATTCGCGATCCGCCACGGATACAAGCGCGTCGAGGCCGGCGCGCAGGGCGAGCACAAGATCGCCCGCGGCTATCGGCCGGCGATCACCCATTCGGCCCACCTCTTCGCCGACCCCCGTCTTGGCGAGGCTGTTTCGGCCTATCTGGCGCGGGAGCGCGCCGCCGTGGCGGAATGGGCCGCCGAACATGCCGCCGAACTCCCCTACAAGGTCGAAAATGACGGCTGATTTCGCCCTTCTGTGGCTTCGCCGCACTTGTGCCATGGCCCGAAACTTGTAAGTCGTGGGCCGTTTGGCGCGAACGGCGGCGGGAATCTCATGACCTATTGTTGCGGCATTCTCGTGCGCGATGGGCTGGTGATGATCGCCGATACGCGCACCAACGCCGGGCTCGACAATATTTCGACCTACCGAAAGCTGTATCTCTTCGAGAGGCCGGGCGAGCGCGTCTTGATGCTCGCCGCCTCGGGCAATCTCTCGGTGACGCAGGGCGTCGTGAACTTGATCAGCGACGGGATCGAGGATCACGAGAGCGGGGTCTTCGAGAGCGTCATGAATGCGCCAAACCTGCTCCATGCCGCGCAGCTCGTCGGGCGCGCCGTGCGCCTTTCGCGCGCGCAGACCGGCAGCGCCGAGGAAGAGCCCGCGGCGCAGGGCGTCAACTTCGACGTGTCGCTGTTGCTCGGGGGTCAGATCGCCGGCGGCCCGCTCCGTCTCTTCATGATCTACACCGCCGGCAACAGCATCGAATGCACCCCGGACACCAATTATCTGCAGATCGGCGAGCACAAATACGGCAAGCCGATCCTCGACCGCGCCGTCACCTTTGATACCGACATTTATGACGCGCTGAAGATCGGGCTCATTTCGATGGATTCGACCATGCGTTCGAATCTTTCCGTCGGGATGCCGATCGATATCGCGCTGCTGCGGCGCGACGCGCTGCAAATTGAAATGGCGACAAGGATCAATTCGGACGACGCCTATTTTCGCAGCTTGCGGAACAGCTGGTCGAAGGCGCTGCGCGAAGCGCATATGGCTATCCCGAAGCCGCCCTATACCGGCCGCGACGCGTGACGATCATTGCGCCGGCCGACGCCGCGGCGATCGGCAAGGCCGCGGCGATCCTTCGCGACGGCGGGCTCGTCGCCTTCCCGACCGAGACGGTCTATGGGCTGGGCGCCGACGCCACCCAGGCCTGGGCGGTGGCGCGGATTTACGACGCCAAGGACCGCCCGTCCTTCAATCCGCTGATCGCGCATGTCGCTGATCTTGACGCCGCGCGCCGCGAGGCGGCGCTGCCCGAGCCCGCGCTGCGTCTCGCCGCGGCCTTGTGGCCCGGGCCGCTGACGATCGTCGCGCCGCTCGCGCCGGGCGGATCGATCTGCGATCTCGCCCGCGCCGGCCTGCCGAGCGTCGCGGTGCGGGTCCCCGCGCATCCGGTGGCGCAAGCGCTGATTAAGGCGATGGGCCGGCCGATCGCTGCGCCCTCGGCCAATCGGTCAGGCCATGTCAGTCCAGTGACCGCTGCGCACGTCGCGGAGGACCTTTCCGGCAAGGTCGACATGATCCTCGACGGCGGTCGAACGCCGGCTGGACTGGAATCGACAATCATTTCCTTCTGCGAGGCCGCGCCGGTTCTGCTGCGCCCCGGCGCGGTCGCGCGGGAGGCGATTGAGAAAGTTCTCGGCGCAAAGCTTGAGGCTCCGGCGCAGGCGGAGATCGTCGCGCCGGGCATGACGCCCGCTCATTACGCGCCGGCCGCGCGGCTGCGCCTCGAGGCGCATGAGCTTGAGGAGGGCGAAGCGGCGCTCGATTTCGGCGGCCGTCTCGCCGCGCAGGCCAGGCCGGGGACTTTGGTGCTCGACCTGTCTCCGTCGGGCGACCTCGTCGAGGCGGCGGCCAATCTTTTCGCTTATTTGCGGGAGTTCGACGCGCGCCATATCGCCATTGTAGCCGTGGCGCATGTGCCGGAGCGCGGACTGGGCGAGGCGATCAACGATCGGCTGCGGCGCGCCAGCGCGCCGAAGCTTGACTAAGCCGCGAGCGCCGTGGGCGTCGCCGCGCGCAGGCAGAAATCCTGCGTCGCCGCGGCCGGCTGGCCCTTCACATAGGGGCACTCATAGCCGCGCGCGGCGAAATCGCCGGCGCCGACCGAGCACATTTCCACCGCGAGACGCGTCAGCCGGTTGAGCACCGGCTCCCGCACCCATGAAAAGCGCGGGGCGTCGGGCGCGACGGCG
Source organism: Methylocystis sp. (assembly GCF_050246715.1). NCBI lineage: Bacteria > Pseudomonadati > Pseudomonadota > Alphaproteobacteria > Hyphomicrobiales > Methylocystaceae > Methylocystis > Methylocystis sp. The sequence continues at coordinate 3,724 of NZ_JBFWVN010000069.1, read as the reverse complement.
CGCATCGCGGCTTTGCGGCTCACATTGTTCTCATAGCTCATGCGCGCCTGCCATCCGGCCTGCGGCTCCTGCCAATCATTGACGACGATGACCGGCCCGCGCAGAACCCGCGCCTCCAGCTCCGTACGCTCGATCAGCGCCATTTCGCCGCGCCTGACGCCCGCCAGGGTGAAGAGAGTCGGACGCGCCAGCGGGGCGCTGGCGATGCAGTCGACCGCCTCTTCGAAATTCGCGCAATTTTCAAACGCGTAGCGTAGCAGATGGTCCGGCGGCCAGCCGCCTTCGCTGGCAAAGGCGTCACGCAGGTTCAGCGCGGCGTCATAGGCGAAGCCGAGCGCGCCCTGTGTGCGCCGCTTCATCGGCGCCTGATTGATTGAGGCGCAAAAGCGCCCGGGCGCCATGGCGCTGAGCACGCCCACCGCGCCGGGCCAGGTGGCGTTGTAGAATTCGCCGGCCGCGCCGGACTGCCAGGCGATCTCGACCGCCCTTCCGAGGCCCTGGAAGGGCCAATCGAGCGTGCGCCGCAGCCGCGGCCGGCCGCGTTCATCCTCATAGGCCTGGGTGGTGCAAGCGAAAAGATAGGACATGTTCAGCGTCATCGCGCCGGGAAAGCCGAGAATGGCGACGATGCGCTCGAGCTCCGTCCGATAGGCGGAAGCGGAGCGTTTTAGCCAATTCGCCGCAATGCGGTCAATCGGCGGCAGGCACACGCGACCGACCGGCGCCACCGCGCCAAGACAGGCCTTGCGGAGCGCCGCAGCCGCATCGACCCGCGCCGTCGCATGGGCGAGGGGGCCGCCGTCACGCACGTCGAGGAAGGGAATCGCGTTCATCGTCGTCCTGCTGTCAGAAAACCGTCATGGAACAGATATGGATTTCACATCCTGCTGTCATAATACAGTAAAAATTTAGGGCGCTTCACCGCGGCGCAAAGGCCAGCGCTTTCGCGCCTGCGAATCGGTTACAAAGGACTTGATTGCTTGCTCATCGAGAAACCAATGTCGGACGCCGTCGCCGTCGCTTTTGGCGCATTGAAGTTTCACGCCGCCGCTTTGGAGCGGACGCGAACCCTCGATCTCTTCGCCGAGGACCCGACGCGCTTTAAGAAATTCAGCGTCCAGCTCGACGATCTCGTCTTCGACTTCTCCAAGCACAGGGTGACGCGCGAAACGATCGCGCTGCTCGTGTCTCTTGCGAATTCGCGCGCGCTCGAAGCGCGGCGCGACGCACTGTTCTCAGGCGAACCGATCAACAACACCGAGAAGCGCGCCGCCATGCATATGGCGTTGCGCGATCTCTCCACGCGCGCGCTTCTTGTCGGCGGCGAAGACATGCGGCCGCTGATCGAAGCCGAACGCGAGAAGGTTTTCGCTTTCGCGCGCGCAGTGCGTTCGGGCGAGATTCGCGGCGCGACGGGCGCGCCGTTTAGCGATGTGATCAATATCGGGATCGGCGGCTCGGATCTCGGACCGGCGATGGCGTCGCGCGCCCTCTCGCCCTTTGCCGGCGACGGGCCGCGCATGCATTTCGTCGCCAATGTCGACGGCGCCGATCTCGCCGATACGCTGCGCAATCTCGATCTTTCGCGCACGCTATTCATCGTCTCGTCGAAAACCTTTACGACGCAGGAGACGATGGCGAACGCGAGAAGCGCCCGCGCCCGCATCGTCGCAGTGCTCGGCGAAGCAGCGGTGCAAGCCCATTTCGCCGCCGTCTCAACCAGGCTCGACAAGGTCGCGGAATTTGGAATCGATCCGGCGCGCGTGTTCGGCTTCTGGGATTGGGTCGGCGGACGCTATTCGCTGTGGTCGTCGATCGGCCTGGCGCTCGCGATCGCCGTCGGGCCCGAGCATTTCCTGCAGTTTTTGCAGGGCGGCCACGATATCGATAGGCACTTTTGTGAAGCGCCGCTCGAACAAAATATCCCCGCGCTGATGGGGCTGCTCGGCGTCTGGCACAGGAATGTGATGGGATGCGGCGCGCATGCGGTCATCCCCTATGACCAGCGCCTCGCGCGGTTCCCCGCCTATCTGCAACAGCTCGACATGGAGTCGAACGGCAAGTCGGTGACGCGCGAAGGCGCGCCGGTCAGATATAAAACCGGCCCGGTGATTTTCGGCGAGCCCGGCACCAATGGCCAGCACGCGTTCTTTCAGCTGCTACATCAGGGAACCGATGTCATTCCGATCGACTTCCTGGTCGCGGCCGAACCCACCGCCGCCGACGAACATCATCATGAACTGCTTTTCGCCAATTGCCTCGCGCAGGCCGAAGCCTTTATGCGCGGCAGGACTCTTGAAGAAGCGAAGGCGCAATTGCGCGGGCAGGGGCTCAGCGAAGCAGAAGTCGAGCGTCTTGCGCCGCACAAGACTTTTTCGGGCGACCGACCGTCGAGCGTGCTGCTCTACCGCCGGCTCGACCCCCGCACGCTCGGACGCCTCGTTGCGCTTTACGAGCACAAGGTCTTCGTTCAGTCGGTGATCTGGGACATCAATCCCTTTGACCAATGGGGCGTCGAACTCGGCAAGGAGCTGGCGAACCGGCTGGCGCCGATCGTCGAGAACAAGAATGAGTCGACGCAAGGGCTGGACGGATCGACTGCGGGCCTGATTGCGTGGCGACGGGCGCAAGCATAGACTTCGCACGTGCCAACAAACAAAATTATAGACGCGCACGTCGAGGTCTCAGTGCGCGCTTGCAAGTCCAATGTGAAGAGAGGCGAACGCGTTGATAATTGCGGAAGCCGCTGATACCATCAGGCCCATGATGAGCATCCTCAATATCGCTTTGGTCTTTTTCCTGAGCCGCTGACGCAGACCCGCGCTATGCGACTTCGACGGCGTGTAACCCGCCCGTCGCCTTGCCCTTCAGGATCGGACCGGCCAACAGCCCTGCTGAGAGCGGGGAAATAGACTTTGGCCAAGCCATACGAGGATTTCTATGCCCGCCAATGAACGGCCGTGCGCGCTTTCGCATGCGCAAGTCGAGCAATTCATCCGTGATGGTTTCGTCAAGGTTGAGCGAGTTTTTTCCCAAGAGCTCGCCGAAGCGGCCCGCACCATTCTCTGGCGCGACTTGCCATGCAAATCTGATGATCCGGCCTCATGGACGCGCCCTGTTGTCCGGCTCGGTCATTATGATGACGAACCCTTCGAACGGGCGGTCAACCGGCCTGTGCTCTATGCAGCTTTTGACCAACTTATCGGAAAAGATCGCTGGCTTCCGCGCCGGAGTCTTGGAACCTTTCCGGTTCGTTTTCTGCACCCCGACGATCCCGGAGACGCAGGCTGGCACGTCGATGTGAGTTTTCCGGGACCGACGAGTAGTTGGGACGAGAGAAAGGATTTCTCGAATTGGCGCGCTAACGTTAGCTCGCATGGGCGCGCTCTCCTTATGTTGTTTCTGTTTTCTGATATTGGAGAGAGCGAGGCGCCAACGCGCATCAAGATCGGATCGCATTTAGACGTCGCAAGGCGCCTCCAGCCGGCCGGCGATGCGGGATTATCTCATGGTGAACTGGATAAATTCTGCGCAACATTGCAAAGACCGCAGGCGCTGGCAACGGGGCTCATGGGTGATGTCTATCTCTGCCATCCATTCTAGCCCGTCTTATTCGTGACGGCGCGACTTTCGGCGTCGTCGTGATGTCGGGCGGCATGGCCGCGCGGCGGCGTTCGGGTTTTTCACCCCTTCTAGGACCGCACTTTATGGAACGCGTTGGAGG
>NZ_JBFWVN010000068.1:0-16571 GCF_050246715.1 Methylocystis sp. | reverse complement strand
ACAAGGTCCACGCCAACAAGGGCCAGGGCATCATCCCGACGCCGATCACGATGGACGAGCTCGAAGACATGCTGATGGAGCACGGCATCATGAAGGCGGTCGACGAGAGCCAGATCGGCAAATCCGCCGCAGAACTCGCGGCCATCGCTTAAGGCAATAATCAGAGGGCGGACGAAGATCCGCTCTCTCCTTCAATGATCGGAGAGGAAGATGAGCCTATCACCTGCTCAGAGCGTCGCGGAAATCAAAAGCCGCAACAAGGCGCTCATCGAAGAAGTTTTGAAAGTCTATCCCGAAAAGACTGCGAAGCGCCGCGCCAAGCACCTCAATGTGCATGAGCAGGGCAAGCAAGATTGCGGCGTCAAGTCCAACATCAAGTCGATTCCGGGCGTCATGACCATTCGCGGCTGCGCCTACGCCGGTTCGAAGGGCGTGGTGTGGGGTCCGATCAAGGACATGATCCACATCAGCCACGGCCCGGTCGGCTGCGGTCAATATTCCTGGGCGGCGCGCCGCAACTACTACATCGGCACGACCGGCATCGACACTTTCGTCACGATGCAGTTTACGTCGGACTTCCAGGAGAAGGACATCGTCTTCGGCGGCGACAAGAAGCTTGCCAAGATCATGGACGAAATCCAGGAGCTGTTTCCGCTCAATAACGGCATCACGGTTCAGTCCGAATGCCCGATCGGCCTCATCGGCGACGACATCGAAGCGGTGTCGAAGCAGAAGTCGAAGGAATATGAGGGCAAGACGATCGTGCCGGTGCGCTGCGAAGGATTCCGCGGCGTTTCGCAGTCGCTTGGCCACCACATCGCCAATGACGCGATCCGCGACTGGGTCTTCGATAAGATGGATCCGAACGCCGCGCCGCGTTTCGAGCCGACGCCTTACGACGTCGCGATCATCGGCGACTACAACATCGGCGGCGATGCCTGGTCCTCGCGCATTCTGCTCGAGGAGATGGGTCTTCGCGTGATTGCGCAGTGGTCCGGCGACGGCTCGCTGGCGGAACTCGAGGCGACGCCGAAGGCGAAGCTGAACGTGCTGCACTGCTACCGTTCGATGAACTACATCTCCCGCCACATGGAAGAGAAGTACGGCATTCCGTGGTGCGAGTACAACTTCTTCGGACCGAGCAAGATCGCCGAGTCGCTGCGCAAGATCGCGAGCTATTTCGACGACAAGATCAAGGAAGGCGCCGAACGGGTCATCGCCAAATATCAGCCACTGATGGATGCGGTGATCGCGAAATATCGTCCGCGCCTCGAAGGCAAGACGGTCATGCTGTTCGTGGGCGGTCTGCGTCCGCGTCACGTGATCGGCGCCTATGAAGACCTTGGTATGGAAGTCGTCGGCACCGGCTATGAATTCGGCCACAACGACGATTATCAGCGCACCGCCCAGCATTACGTGAAGGACGGCACGCTGATCTATGACGACGTGACCGGATATGAATTCGAGCGCTTCGTCGAGAAAATCCAGCCGGATCTCGTCGGCTCCGGCATCAAGGAGAAATACGTCTTCCAGAAGATGGGCGTGCCGTTCCGCCAGATGCATAGCTGGGACTATTCCGGCCCCTATCACGGCTATGACGGATTTGCGATCTTCGCCCGCGACATGGATATGGCGATCAACGCGCCGGTCTGGAAGATGGCGAAGGCTCCCTGGAAAGTCGACCCGGCGCCGCTGCTGCAAGCCGCCGAATGATTGAACGGGGCCCGGCGCGAAGCGCTGTTTCGCGCCGGACCCTTCCTCACTCTTATGAATCTTAGGACTTAGCCATGCCCCAGAATGCCGAAAATGTGCTAGACCACTTCGACCTCTTCAGGGGGCCGGAATACCAGCAGATGCTGGCCAATAAGAAGAAGATGTTCGAGAATCCGCGCGATCCCGCGGAAGTCGAGCGAGTTCGTGAATGGGCGAAGACTCCCGAATATCGCGAGAAGAATTTCGCGCGTGAAGCTTTGACGGTCAATCCGGCCAAAGCCTGCCAGCCGCTCGGCGCGGTTTTCGCCGCGGTCGGCTTCGAAGGAACGATTCCCTTCGTGCACGGATCGCAGGGTTGCGTCGCCTATTATCGCAGCCATCTCTCGCGTCACTTCAAGGAGCCGAGCTCCTGCGTCTCTTCGTCGATGACCGAGGATGCGGCCGTGTTCGGCGGCCTCAACAACATGATCGATGGGCTCGCCAATACATATAATATGTATAAGCCCAAGATGATCGCGGTCTCCACGACCTGCATGGCGGAAGTGATCGGCGACGATCTTAACGCCTTCATCAAGACTTCGAAGGAGAAGGGCTCAGTTCCGCAGGAATATGACGTCCCCTTCGCGCACACGCCGGCCTTCGTGGGCAGCCATGTCACCGGATATGACAATGCTTTGAAAGGCATTATCGAGCATTTCTGGGACGGCAAGGCGGGCACCGCGCCCAAGCTCGAGCGCGAGGTGAACGACTCGATCAACTTTATCGGAGGCTTCGACGGCTACACGGTCGGAAACATTCGCGAGATCAAGCGCATTTTCGGTCTGATGGGCGTCGAGGCGACGATCCTGGCCGACAACAGCGAAGTGTTCGACACGCCGACCGACGGCGAGTTCCGCATGTATGACGGCGGCACCACGCTCGAAGAAACCGCGAAGGCGTTGAACGCCAAGGCGACGATCTCGATGCAGGAATATTGCACCGAGAAGACGCTGCCCTTGATCAAGGAACACGGCCATGAAGTCGCGGCCTTCAACCATCCGATCGGCGTGACCGCGACGGACAAGTTCCTTCTGGAAATTTCGCGTCTCACCGGCAAGCCGATTCCGGTGGAGCTTGAGAAGGAACGCGGCCGGCTCGTCGACGCCATTGCAGATTCCAGCGCCCATATCCACGGCAAGAAATTTGCGATTTACGGCGACCCGGATCTCTGCCTTGGTCTCGCAGGCTTTCTGCTGGAGCTCGGCGGCGAGCCGACGCATGTTCTTGCGACGAATGGCGGCAAAGCCTGGGCGGCAAAAGTCCAGGAACTGTTCGACAGCTCGCCGTTCGGCAAGAACTGCCATGTCTATCCGGGTCGCGATCTGTGGCACATGCGTTCGCTGCTGTTCACGGAGCCGGTCGACTTCCTGATCGGCAACACCTACGGCAAATATCTCGAGCGCGATACCGGAACGCCGCTCATTCGCATCGGCTTCCCGGTCTTCGATCGCCATCACCATCACCGTTATCCGGTGTGGGGTTACCAGGGCGGCCTGAACACCCTGGTGTGGATCCTCGATCGGATCTTTGAGGAGATCGATCGCAACACCAACGTTCCGGCGAAGAGCGACTATAGCTTCGACATTATTCGCTGATCGCTGTCTCGCTCCCGCGCTCAGGCGCGGGAGCGGCCCAACTCTTGCTCCATAGAACCGTTACCAACGCGACTGGGGAGAAGCTTGATGAGTTCGCTTTCGGCAACCATCCAGGATGTCTTTAACGAACCTGGTTGCGGCAAGAACGCCAACAAGTCGGAAGCAGAACGAAAGAAGGGCTGCACAAAGCAGTTGCAACCTGGCGGCGCGGCGGGCGGCTGCGCCTTTGACGGGGCGAAGATCGCACTGCAGCCTTTAACTGATGTCGCGCATCTCGTACACGGCCCGATCGCCTGCGAGGGAAATTCCTGGGACAATCGCGGCGCCAAGTCGTCTGGGTCCAATCTCTGGCGCACGGGATTCACGACCGACATTAACGAGACCGACGTCGTCTTCGGCGGCGAGAAGCGGCTGTTCAAGTCGATCAGGGAAATCATCGAAAAATACGATCCGCCAGCGGTGTTCGTCTATCAGACCTGCGTGCCGGCGATGATCGGCGACGATATTGACGCGGTGTGCAAGGCGGCGCGCGAGAAATTCAACAAGCCAGTGATCCCGATCAATTCGCCGGGTTTCGTCGGACCGAAGAATCTCGGCAACAAGCTCGCCGGCGAGGCGCTGCTGCAGCATGTGATCGGCACGGAAGAGCCAGACTATACGACGCCATATGACCTCAACATCATCGGAGAATATAATCTCTCCGGCGAATTGTGGCAGGTAAAGCCGCTCCTCGACGAGATCGGCATTCGAATTCTCTCCTGCATTTCGGGCGACGGAAAATATCGCGAGGTCGCTTATTCGCATCGCGCCAAGGCCGCGATGATGGTGTGCTCCAAAGCGATGATCAATGTCGCGCGCAAGATGGAGGAGCGCTATGGCATCCCCTTCTTCGAAGGTTCCTTTTACGGCATTGAAGACACCAGCGATTCATTGCGCGAGATCGCGCGGCTGCTGATCGAGCGCGGCGCGCCCGCGGAATTAATGGATCGCACCGAGGCGGTGATCGCGCGCGAGGAAGCGCGGGCCTGGGCGGCGATCGCGAAATACAAGCCGCGCTTTGAAGGCAAGAAGGTTCTGCTGATCACCGGCGGCGTCAAGTCTTGGTCGGTGGTCGCGGCGCTGCAGGAAGCTGGGCTAGAGCTTGTCGGCACTTCGGTGAAAAAATCCACCAAGGAAGACAAGGAGCGCATCAAGGAGTTGATGGGCCAAGATGCGCATATGATCGAGGATATGACGCCGCGCGAAATGTATAAGATGCTGAAGGACGCGCGCGCCGACATCATGCTGTCCGGCGGCCGCTCACAGTTCATCGCGCTCAAGGCCTCGATGCCCTGGCTCGACATCAATCAGGAGCGTCACCACGCCTATATGGGCTACGTCGGCATGGTGAAGCTGGTCGAAGAGATCGACAAGGCGCTTTACAATCCCGTCTGGGCGCAGGTGCGCAGGCCGGCCCCTTGGGAAAACCCCGAGGATAATTGGCAGACCAGGGCGCTGGCGGACGCGGAAGCCGAGGCTGCGGCGCTTGCCGCCGACCCGGTCAAGGCCGAAGAAGCTCGTCGCGCCAAGAAAATCTGCAACTGCAAGAGCGTCGCGCTTGGCGTGATCGAGGACGCGATCCTCGCTCATGGCCTGACAACCGTTGAGGGCGTCCGAGAGCACACCAATGCTTCCGGCGGCTGCGGCGCCTGCGCGATCCGCATCGACGAAATTCTCGAACAGATGGCGCCTGTCGCGCCGGCGATCGCGGCGGAGTAATCCATGGCGACCGTGACTGTCGGGAAGAAGGCTTGTTCGGTTAATCCGCTGAAGATGAGTCAGCCGATCGGCGGCGCTTTGGCGTTCATGGGGCTGCGCGGGGCGATGCCGCTGCTGCACGGCTCGCAAGGATGCACGTCCTTCGGGCTCGTCCTTTTCACCCGGCATTTCAAAGAAGCCATACCGATGCAGACGACCGCGATGAGCGAAGTCGCGACGGTGCTCGGCGGCTATGAAAATGTCGAGCAGGCGGTGCTCAATATCTATAAGCGCGCCAAGCCCGAGATCATCGGCATTTGCTCGACCGGGGTGACCGAGACGAAGGGCGACGATGTTGACGGCTATATCCGTCAGATTCGCGCCAAACACGCCGATGTCGCCAATCTGCCGATGGTTTACGTGTCGACGCCAGACTTCAAGGACGCCTTCCAGGACGGTTGGGGCAAAACCGTCGCCAAAATCATCGAGGTTTTGGTTGAAACGCCGAAGAACGCTTCGCGGCGCGACCAGACGCGCGTCAACGTTCTTCCCGGCTGTCATCTTACACCCGGCGATCTCGAAGAGCTGCGAACGATTATCGAAGATTTCGGGCTTTTACCAACCTTTTTGCCCGATTTGTCGGGTTCGCTCGACGGCCACATTCCAGATGATTTCACGCCGACCACAATTGGCGGCGTGGGCGTCGAGGAAGTCGCGGCGATGGGGCAAGCGGGATGGACGATCGCTATCGGCGCCCAGATGAAACTCGCCGCAGAGGCGATGAAAGAAAAGACGGGCATTCCCTATCGGCTGTTCGAACGTCTCTGCGGGCTTGAATCGAATGACGCCTTCATCGCGTTCTTGAGCGAGATCAGCGGCAGGCCGGCGCCGATGAAATATCGTCGGCAGCGCGGGCAGCTCGTTGACGCCATGCTCGACGGACATTTCCACATTGGCGGGCGCAAGGTCGCAATCGGCGCCGAACCGGATCTTCTGCATGACGTCGGCGGACTGCTCACGGAAATGGGCGCGCAAATACATGTGGCGGTGACCACAACCCAATCGCCGATACTGGAGCGGATCGCGACGGACGACGTGCTTATCGGAGACCTGGAAGATCTGGAAAATCTCGCGCGCGAACGCGGCTGCGATTTGTTCGTTACTCATTCGCATGGCCGGCAGGGAGCCGCGAGGCTGAAAATTCCCTTTTTCCGGATCGGCATTCCGATGTTCGATCGTCTCGGCGGCGGACATCAGCTCACCGTTGGATATCGGGGCGGGCGCGACCTCATATTCGATATCAGCAATCTACTGATGGCCGACCACGAAGAAAACCACGAGCCAACGCCAGAAAGCTGGCGCGACGGCGTCGAGTCGCTGCATGCGGCCACACACTGACAGAGCATTGGAGGCGTCATGAAAGTCGCATTCGCCACTCAGGACCTGAAGCGCGTCGACGCTCATTTCGGCTGGGCGAAGAATATCGCGATTTATGAGATCGGTCCCGAAGGACATGAATTCCTTGAGGCGATTCAATTCGAAGGCGACCTCAAGGAGGATGGCAACGAGGACAAGCTCGCGCCGAAGATCGAAGCGATCAAGGACTGCGCCATTCTCTATGTCGCCGCAATCGGCGGTTCTGGCGCGGCGCGGGTCGTCGCCAACAACATTCATCCGATGAAAGTCAATCAGCCGGAGGCGATCGACGATCTGCTTGCGAAGCTGGAGGAAGTGCTGCGCGGCGTGCCGCCGCCGTGGCTGCGCAAGGCCTTGGCGAAAGGCAAAGAGCGCGTGCTGGATTTCGAGGACTAAGGAGCGAATATGTCGACGGCTGTCGCGGAACTGGAGAAGAACCCTGTCGCTGAGCTTCCCTTCATGAAGGAGCTCATCAAGGTTTGGCGCGCGCAGGACACGCATGGAGCCTGGGAAGGGAAGGGCGATCTTGAGCTTCTCGCGCCCTATGTCGTCGATAAGGAGGCGCGCCGCGCGCTGCCGATTATCGGCGATCCCGATCCCGAGACGATCTGGCGGCTTGAACTGTTCTTCAACGCCGTGTGTCTGATGATCGAGCGCGCGACGGGCGTGATGATCTCGCCGATGCTCAAGATGAGTCATGAGGGTTTCGGCCGCATGGTGCTGATCGGCGGCAGACTCATCGTCGTGAACAAACAATTGCGCGACGTGCACCGCTTCGGCTTCGACAGTTTCGAGAAGCTTGCCTCCGAAGGCGACAAATATGTCCAGTCGGGGGTGGAGATGATCGAAAAATTTCCCGCCGTTGCGAACTACTGAGGCGCACGCATGAGCGAGATCGACAACCTGAAGGCCGAAATCAAGAAACTGTCCGCCAAGGCGATGCAGGCGAAGATGGATTTGCACGACCTGTCCGAGGAGCTGCCAATCAATTGGAACTCCATCATGAGCGTGGCACAAAAAGCGCATGACACCTTTGCAGAACTCGAACAAAAACGGGCCAACCTAAAAGCGTTGGAGACCGTTTAACCAGGAAAGTCGATATCCATGTCTCAGGCGACACGCGACGGGCGGGATTGGTGTCCCGATTATCTTCTGGCGATCGATCCGCAGAAATGCATCGGCTGCGGGCGATGCTTCAAAGTGTGCGGACGCGACGTCATGACGCTGAAGGGCCTCAATGAGGACGGCGAGCTCGTCGCGCTCGACGACGACGAGGACGATGAAGTCGAAAAGAAGATCATGGTGATGAACGATATCGGCGCTTGCATCGGCTGCGGCGCCTGCGCACGCGTATGTCCGACCAATTGTCAGACTCACGGCGAAGCTGCGTTAGCCTGAAATTTGGAGGCTGCGCGCAACGCGCGCAGCTTCATTCGATCCCTTGCTCGCGAGCTTTCCACATCGCGGCGATCCGAAAACGTTCGGCAATCGCTACAGGATCGGCAAGCATTTTCGACTCCGCCTCTTTTAACGCCTTGAAGGCGATCTCGGCTTCCGCGCGGTTAAGCGCGACGCGGCCGGCGACATAGACGGCGTCAGGCATAACATTAAGGATCTTCCATTTCAGCGGGTGCTGGGTTACCTCGGTGAGGTCGACCGCCTCGAGTTTTCCATCAAGATAAAGCGCGAAACCGATCACCTCGAGCTTTCGACCGTCCTCGGTTGTTTTCACCAGAGTCGTCATGGTTCACCTTCCTGCTTGGCGAGCCAGCCATAGCCGCCATGATCCCATAGTTGAGCGAGTATCTTGTCGGCGTCCCAATCCGGATTGCCGCTTTTCAGCGCCTGATAGTCGGCTTGAAAGCGAAGCGCGTCATCATTCTCGATCAACGCGCATGAAGCTTCCGATTTGTTACGCAGACGAAATGCGCTCTGTTGGGCGTTCGAGCACAAGAGCGCATATTCGGCGCCGTCTTCGAGCACGGCATATTCTTGGTCGGCTTCGTCCATCGCGCGGACTCCGTTCTCACGCAGCCGCGGCCGGCGCGTCTTCCGCGCGTTCCCATTCGGCCCAGGCGCCGTCGTAGACCGCGACATCGTCGCGACCGAGCATGTAGAGCGCGAGCGTGTTCACGCAGGAAAAAATGCCGGATGCGCAAGTCGTGACAATCGGCTTCGTGAGATCGACTCCCGCCGCCTCGAACCGCGCCTTGAGCGCCGCCTTGTCGAGCAGCACGCCGCTTTCGCCATTCACCAAATCCGCCCACGGCACGTTGATCGCGCCCGGGATATGGCCCAGTTTTTTGAACGGGAAAACGTCGGGCTGGCTGCCGTCGAATTTGCCGGGCCCGCGCGCATCGATCATCTGCTCAGCGCCAGACGCGACATTGGCTGTCATTTGTGCGTAGTCGCGCACCAGTTCGGGTCGGAAGCCCGCGGTGAAGCTCTTTGGCTCCGGTCGCACGGGCGACATTTCGGTCGGGCGTTTTTCCGCGACCCATTTGCCGAAGCCGCCGTCGAGCATCGCGACATTGTCATAGCCGAATACGCGGAACATCCACCAGACCCGCGCCGCAGCGGAGCCGCCGAAAAGTCTATCATAGACGACGACGCGATCGCCGTCGGCGACGCCAAGCAGGCCCACCTTTTTGGCAAAGTCCGCCGCGGATGGCAGCATATGCGGCAGATCGGAATTCGGGTCCGCTATATGGTCGATGTCGAAATGCACGGAGCCGGGAAGATGCCGGCCCCGATATTGGTTGCGTCCGTCGAGATTGGTGCTTGGATGATGCCAGGTGCAGTCGAGAATTCGAATGTCGGCTTCATTCAGGCGCTCGGCCAGCCATTCGGCGCTCACAAGCGCGCCCGGGAGTTGTTCGGCCATGAATGCGAGACTCCATTTTTCCGAAGGCCGTCAACGCCGCGCTGTCACGCCGGACGACCAATCATTGTCAAACGCTTTACTGACTGACAGGCAGCGGATAGCCCGGCCGCGGGTGTGTGCCGTAATAGTCAGGACGTTCCGGCCAATCGCCCTGTTTGAAGGAGAGCTTCACGAATTGAACCGGCGCGCCATTCGAGCACGAAACTTCCGCGAACTTAATTTCACGATCGCCGGGGCCGGCTGAAAAATCAGCGACCGTCGTCCCGTCCGCCTTTGTGGCGCGAACAAAGCCGGGCGTGCCGACGCTTCCAGCCGCTACTGGATTGGCGACAAAATTCGGCGCTTCATTTTCGCCGTCCGCGGGACCGAAAGCCGGAGTCGAAAAAGTGAAGGTCGCAAGAAGGCCGCTGCGGTCCACGGGAATGTCCGCGGTTAAAGGCCGAGCCACCGAATAGACCGAAAGCGTGCCGCCGTTCAGCAGCTCTTTGATCTCGTCAATCGAGCAATTGGCGAATTCAGATGCAAGATTCATCTAGGTCTCCTTGTAGGTCATCTTGCGAGTGTGATCTCAAGAAAAGGATCAAGATTCGTGCCATCGAGTCCGCGCTGGATCGACGCATGGCTTGCACGCAATTTGCTTTAAAGTCCTCGATCAGGAGCGCGAATGCATGCTTGACGTAGCGATCATCGGTGCGGGAGTAAGTGGACTCGCGCTGGCTAAGAGATTGCGGCAGCGTGGACTGAACTTCGAGTTATTCGAGGCGCGGGACCGTATCGGCGGCCGGATATTCACTGTCCCAACGCGCGGCGCAAGACTTGATCTTGGCGCTGGCTGGTATTGGCCCGAAACTCAACCTCTGGTCGCTGCGCTCGTCGGGGAACTGGGACTGCCCAACTATGCCCAATATGACGAAGGCGGCGTGTTGCATCTGCGCGAAGCGGACAAAAAGGCGGAACGCATCGACGACAAGCGCCTTTACGATGGCGCGCGGCGACTGCATGGCGGCATGACGGCGCTCGTCGACGCGATCGCAAGCAGCTTGCCGACCGAGACGATCAAACTCAATCACCGTCTGACGCACGTGAGCGATCGCGGAGATCATGTCGCGATGACATTTGCCGTGGGGGAAGGTTCACTGGAGGTGTCCGCCCGACAGGCAGTCTTGTCGCTTCCTCCACGCCTGCTGCGCGAGACCGTGGAATTCGCGCCGCGTCTGGATGAAGCGACCGACCGCGCCATGCTCGGCGCGGAAACATGGATGGCGGCGCAAGCGAAGGTCGCGATCGAGGTCGCCGCGCCGTTCTGGCGAGAGAGGGGCCTTTCAGGGTCGGCCTACGCCACGCATGAACAAGCCATTCTGGGCGAAATCTTCGACGCCTGCGACATGTCGAAGCAGGTCTTTGCGCTTGGAGGATTTTTGGCGCTCGATGCGGGTCAACGTGAAACTTTCAGCGTCGGATTGCCGCTTTTGATCGCCAGTCAGCTCGGCTCGATCTTTGGCGCCGACGTCGACTGTCTCGCGACGCATTATGTGGATTGGGCGCAGGAGCCTTTAACCTGCAGCGCCGCCGATCGCGCCGGCGAGGCGTCCGATCAAACCGGCGACGTCGCCAATCCGCTGCTGCGGCGCGCCTTATGGGACAAGAAGCTCTATTTCGGCGGGTCGGAGACGGCGGTGCGCAATTCCGGCTATGTCGAAGGCGCCCTGGACGCGGCGCGCCGTGTTGCGCGCTCGATCGCCGCGCTTGCCGAGAAGCAAGGCCTCATGGCGGGAGCGGCGGAAAGCGATGACATCGCGCATCTGGGACTCAATGAAGCGAGCCTGATCCGTTTTCGCGGCTGGGTCGACGGCAGGTCGGACGCCATCTTCGACGACTATCGTCGCCGTCTGACGAAGGGGCTCGCATCGCGGGAGCGCGACAGCTTGACGCAGATCGCGCTGCTTGGGGCGATCGAAGACACTTTTCAGCAGGCGCTCGAGGTTCTCGATTCCCTTCCCTTCGATCTCGCGACGACGAAAGTCGAGCTTGGCCGCGTCGAATTGGTGCCGCAAATTCAACAACCCTTCGGAGATTTGATGCAGACGATCATGGACGATGTCGTCGCCTATAATCAAACCTCCTGCGCGTTGTCGAATTTTCCGAGCGAACATCGTCTTTCGGGAGAGTATAAGTCGGCGATCTTGAAGGATATCGCCGGCGCTTGGCGAGAGTTCTCGCTCACGGCCAATCGACGGCTTCTCGAAAGGAAGAATTCGGCATGCGTAGGAGCTCCCGCCAATGACTGAGGCTGCGACGTCACAGGCGGATGCGCCTGACTCCGAAATGATCGCCTATGTCGTTTGCGGTCTCAATGAAATCCCCAGTCGAAGGGCGCGCGGGTTTCAGCTCGTCATTGTCGACCAGAATGGCGAAGAGAAGCCGCTGCCGATCATCGTCGTCCGGTGGGGCAAGCAGGTGTTCGGCTATCTTAACATTTGCCCGCATGACCACGTCAATCTCGATTGGGAGCGCAATCAGTTCCTCGACTCCAATGGTTTGCGGCTCATGTGCGGCAAGCATGGCTCGACCTTTGAGATCGGGACCGGCGCTTGTGTCGATGGACCATGTTTGGGGCAGGGACTGACGCCGGTTGCGCTCCGGGTGATCGACGATGACATTTGCATACTTGGCGTCACCCTCGCCGAAGAGCCCGAAGCCGACGAGGAGCCGACGCCCGGCGGATAGATCGCGATGCGTTTCTAGGTCGCGGTCTAAACGCAGTAGAGGCGAAGGCGCCGATCGCTCGAGCAGCGCTTAATTGGCGGCGAGCAGGCGATTGGCGCTTTGCAGAACTCTATACCGGGCGATTTTCATTGCGGTTCTTCACCGGCTCCATTCGCTCCACGCCCTGCTGATAAGCGATGATTTCGAAGGCGTCATTGAATTTCAGCGCCGCATCGAGCAGGTAGTCGGTCTTGCCGGCCGTGTCGAGCTTCTTGATGTCGTTTTTGTCGACGCCGCAGAGGTCCATCATTTCCTTCCACACCGTGGATTCATCGCAGGGAAGGACATTGAAGGTGATGTCGCCGATCTTCACGCGGAACTTCGACAACAGGTCGATGTTGTTGCAGAACATGAAATAGACGCCGTCGGGCGAGAGCAGGTCGCCGAGCACTTCGACGGCGGTCTCCAGATAGGCGAAATTATGGAGATAGCCTGCGAGGATCGGGATCGTGGGTTCGTTTTCTTGAGCGAAGGTCAAAACCTGTTCCATACAGAAATCCGGGGGGCGCTTCTCGTCCGCGACCTGCGCCTGGTATTTCAGCGCAATATCCCCTCGAAAGCCGAACCGACCCGGCTTGCTCATGGGGCCTTTTAGAACTGCGTTGAGCAGGCGGCCTTCACGCTCCAGTCGAGCGAGGGCTGTCTTCTCAATCTGTGTCATCGACTAATCTCCGCTTGGCATTTGGATCGCACCCACCCGAACGGCTTCGGCGTATCAGTTCGACTGGCATGCAAAAAACCCGCCGCCATCCATTCCAAGTTCGGCCATGGCGCATGCGACACATGTAAGGAATCAGACAATTTTTCTGCTCCGAAATTGCGAATATTTCGCGCCAGACCGCGACTTCTCTATCGGCACACGTCTTGCTTTATCCGGTTTGAAACGCATGTCGGCTTTGGAAACGCGTCATGATAAATTTGACCAGTAGCGCCCTGGGCGCCGTGCAGACCGCAATTTCGGGTTCGACCAATCCGGTCAACGGATTGAGAATCAAGGTCGAGGCCGGCGGCTGCGCCGGATTCCAATACAAGATGGGTCTCGTGCCCGAGGGCGAGCCTGACGACACCGTCATCGAACGAGACGGCGTGAAACTTTACATCGACAACAGCAGCCATGAACTGCTCTCTGGGACGACGATCGACTATGTCGTCGCCGTGCAGGGCTCGGGTTTCACCTTTGACAACCCCAACGCACAGTCAAGCTGCTCATGCGGCAAGTCATTCGGATGAGGCAGAGGCGGCGGACGCGCTTCAAGCAAGTCTGCAAGCAATGAGGACGACCAGATGTTGCAAGAAGTGGGTGCGGCGCCGACGAAGCTGATGACCAACAAGGAAGAAGTCATACGGTTGGTGATCGACGAGATACGGCCGAATCTGCGCCGCGACGGCGGCGATTGCGAACTGATCGAAATCTGCGGCAATAAGGTCATGGTGCGTCTGACCGGCGCCTGCGTGTTCTGCAAACTCAGCAGCGCGACGCTTGAGGGCATTCAGGCGAAAATCGTCGAACGGCTTGGCGAATTCGTGCGGCTCGTCCCGGTCGCTGGCGCCCCCGCCCGGAATTGAGCGGGGCGGGAGTGACTCGCGTCTATCTCGACAACAATGCGACGACCCGCGTCGATTCGCGAGTTGTCGAAAAAATGTTGCCCTATTTTGCTGACGCGTTCGGCAATGCCTCCTCGACGCATCTTTTCGGCGAGGAAGTGTCGACCGCTGTCAGGGAGGCGCGCCGCAGCGTGCAGGCGCTCGTCGGCGCCGCTCATGATCACGAGATCGTCTTCACCTCAGGCGGCACGGAGTCCGACAATGCCGCGATCCTAGCGGGACTGGCCGCAAGGGAAGGGCGCGATGAAATCGTCATTTCCGCCGTCGAGCATCCCGCGATCCTGTCGCTGACCGAGCATTTGCGTGACAAGCAGGGCGTTAGAATTCATGTTATCGGCGTCGACGAATCCGGACGTCTCGATATTAAGGCCTATCGAGCGGCGCTGGGCCCGAAGACGGCGATCGTCTCGATAATGTGGGCCAATAATGAGACGGGAACGTTATTTCCTGTCGCCAGTCTTGCCGAGCTCGCGCATGAAGCCGGCGCTCTGTTTCACACCGACGCAGTGCAAGCGGTGGGCAAGACGTCAATCGACGTGAAGTCGACAAAGATCGATTTTCTAGCGCTTTCCGCCCATAAGTTGCATGGCCCGAAAGGCGTCGGCGCGCTTTATGTCCGCAAGGGAACGAAATTCAGCCCGCTGATCCGCGGCGGTCACCAGGAGCGGACACGGCGCGGCGGCACGGAAAACACCCCGGGCATTGTCGGACTGGGCATGGCCGCCGAGATCGCCCGCGCCGGACTTGAAGAAGAGGCGGCGCAGGTCGGGGCGCTCAGGGACCGGCTAGAATCCAGGATATTGAACGAGATCGGCCATTGCCGCGTCTCCGGCGATCTCGAGAGCCGACTGCCCAATACCGCCAACATCGCTTTCTTCGACATTGAAGGAGAAGCGGTGCTGACCAACCTCAATCGTGCAGGCATCGCCGCATCGACCGGCTCAGCCTGCACGGCGGGATCGAACGAACCCTCGCATGTGCTGAAGGCGATGAACGTTCCCGCGCAGGCGCTGCAGGGCGCTGTTCGCTTTTCATTGTCTCGTGATAATTGCGAGGCCGATGTTGATCGCGTTATGGAGGTTCTGCCTGGCATTGTCGCCAAGCTGCGCGAAATGGCGCAGGCGATCACTGAAACCCAGCCGGCGCTCACCTGATGTGGCGCGCCCGATGATCCTCGGTTAAGGAGCCCAAAACATGAAGATTATGATCCGCCGGTCTCCAGAAACCGGGCTCTCCATCTACGTCCCTAAAAAGGATCTCGAAGAGCCAATCGTCGAGAGCGAACATGAGGGATTGTGGGGCGGATGGATCCGCATCGCCAATGGTTGGGTGCTCGATCTTCCGGAAATGGCCGCTGAGACGACGCTGCCGATAACCATCAATGCGCGGAAACGCGGAGATGAGGAGTAAATGATGAATGCTCCTTTCACAGGCCACATGATCATCGAGGGCGCTGAAGCCGAGAGTAAGCTTTCAGCCCTCGCGCCCGAACTTCGAAACGGCGCGATCGTGCCCTATCTCGGCCCTGAATTGGCGGAGTTGGCGGGAGCCGCCGCGCCGACGACGCCGGAGGCGCTTGCTCAGTTCTTCTCGACGAAAGTCGCGCTTCCAAGGCGCGCGAAGGGCAATGCCTGGGCCAGCGCCCAGCACATCGAAAGCATGAAGCACCGCAACACGGTGACGGCGTTGATGAATGAGGCCTTCGCGCCAAAGGTCGAACCAACTCCGCTGCACCGTAGTCTCGCGGCGCTCAAACTGCCGATGATCGTTGACATCTGGTACGACTCCGCCATGCGCGACGCGCTCGCGGGCAGGGACGACTGGGGCGAGGCGCAGGGCATTACCCGCGCCGGCATTGGCGAAGACCGCTGGTTTCGCTTTTATGACGCGAGCGGCGCCGAGGTCGCCAAGACCGAGGCCGAAGGTTGGACGACCTTGCTCTATAAGCCGCATGGCGCCGTCGCTCCGGCAAAGAACTATCTGATTTCGGACGCGGATTATGTCGAGGTCCTCACGGAAATCGACATTCAGACGCCAATCCCCGACATCGTCAAAAACCGCAGGACGGAGCGGAGTTTTCTCTTCATCGGCTGCCGGTTCCACGACCAGATGCTGCGGACCTATGCGCGTCAGATCACGAAGCGCTCGGCGCCGACCCATCACGCGATCGTCGCGGCCGAGCGTCTGACGAAAAATGAACTGAAATTCCTGACCGTTCAGGGGATTGTCCCGCTCGCGATCCCGCTCAACCGCGCAAGCGAAATTCTGATCGGCTGACGCTGGCGGCAATGTTGACGACGCGGCCGCCTCGCTGCGAAGGCGGTCGCCTGTCGATCTCTCGCGTTCCTTTGATTCTCACCCGGTTGGGCGAGCGCCTGCGTCGACGTTAACATCAAGCACATGCTTTGGGAGTTCATGTGCGGGTACGTGACATCGCACGGCCCGTTAGACGCACGAATGCAACGCGACATTCATCCGGTCGAGGAAGAAAAAACCTATCAGACCAATGCGATATGAGTTTGTTGAAACGCCAATTGATTGGAAATTGTCTAATCTTGGCATGCATGTTGCCACAAAATTTTCAAAGCATGAATCATGTCGCCCCTCTCGGCGGCGAAAGCGGGCCGCCCGCAAAATATAGCCGGGCGAAGCCAAATTAAGGAATTCAGCCATGGACACGCAGGAGCTTGGCGTCGCGTCTGAGGAAGTATCTTCTCCGGCGCTTGAAGGGATTATGCAGCAGATTGCGGAGCATAAGGGTTGCGGGACGTCTGGGGGGAGCGGGAAGGCGAGCTGCGGCTCCGGGGCGGGTCAGG
>NZ_JBFWVN010000067.1:0-16643 GCF_050246715.1 Methylocystis sp. | reverse complement strand
TTGCCGAGCGCGATGATGTTTTCGCGCGCGACGACATATTCGGAGCGCGCCAACTCCAGGACGAGCGGCTTGTTGAGAGAGGGGATCGCCGTAAAGTCGAAAGTGTCGAAGCTCTTTATCGCCGGGAACCGGGCGGCGCGGATGCGGCGCTCAACCATCCGTCTTTCACGGTCGATGAGTTCGAGTTCGACGAGGCGCAGCAGATAGCGGACGTGGTCCTGGCCGTCGCGCGCGGCTTCAAGAGCGACCTTCTCATATTCGCGCAAGACGGTCGGAAGTTTGAGCTGGCGCAGGTGATGCGTGAGCAACACCCGCGGCGGCGTCAGACTTTCGGTGGGAGCTGACGCGCTCATGCCGCCGCCCTCGAAACGAGCGTCAGATAATCGGCAGGCGAGGTCGTCTTGACGCTCAGCGACGGCAGCCAGGGATAGGCGGCAAGATCGAGACGCGCCGGTTTGTTCTCCACGCGGGCGATCGCGAGCTGCTTGACGGCGTCAAAGCCGATGACGCCCAGCCGGATCGCCTCCAGCGCCGCGGCGGCGACGATGGTCTCGGCGAACGCCTCGGTCAGCCGCAAGACCTGGACGAACTCGCGTTTGCCGCGCTTGCCCATGCGCGCTTCCATCAGCCGACGCAGATGGCAAAGCGTCTCCGGCAAAGACCAGCCCTGCAACGGGGCGGCCTGATCCAGGGCGCCGGGCTTTTGCTCGAGCAAAGCGAGATAATGGCGCGGATCGAAAACAAAATCGCCGTGGCTGTAACTGCGCACATGGCGGGCGATCTCGGCCCCGTCGCAGAAAATGACGACCTCGTCGACGAAGCCTTTGACCAGAACGTCGCGATAGCCGTAGCGCGTCGGAACCGAATAATCATTCGTGCGATAGCGAACCAGCGCCTGCGAGGAGACCCTGGCCGCGACTTTGTGGCAGGCTTCGAACGGCGCTGCGGGAA
Source organism: Methylocystis sp. (assembly GCF_050246715.1). Lineage (NCBI taxonomy): Bacteria > Pseudomonadati > Pseudomonadota > Alphaproteobacteria > Hyphomicrobiales > Methylocystaceae > Methylocystis > Methylocystis sp. The sequence continues at coordinate 15,692 of NZ_JBFWVN010000067.1, read as the reverse complement.
GTTCGCGGAACATGGCCTTGTCGGCGACGAGCCGCTCGCCGATCGTCTGCTCATGCCGACCGGCGTGTTCCATCTGGCGGGCAACACATCGCTCAATGAGCCTGGCGTTCAGCGCCTCGATCGACGGCGCATGCGGGATCGGAGTCAGATAATTGAGCCGCATGAACTTCACCAGGCCCTCGACCTTGCCCTTGTCGTTGCCTTTGCCAGGACGACCGAAGCGGTCGGCAAAAAGAAAATGGCTGACGAGTTCGTTGAAGGCCTGCGTGCGTCGTCGCTCGCCGTCGCCCAGAATCTTCGCCACAGCGAGTTTGGTGTTGTCGTAAAGGATCGACAGCGGAACACCGCCAAAAAAGGCGAAGGCCGACACATGGCCGTCGAGAAAGGCCTCCGTCGTCTCCGCCGCATAGGCCTTGATGAAGCAGGCGTCCGACTGCGGAAGGTCGAAACAGAACACATGCAGCTTCATCTTCACGCCGCCAATGACGGCGACGCATTCGCCAAAATCCACCTGCGCGTGACCCGGCGGATGCGCCAGCGGCACAAACACTTCGCGCGACCGCGAGCGCGAAAGCCGCACATAATTCTTCACGACCGTGTAGCCGCCGGCGAAGCCGTGCTCATCCCGTAGCCGTTCGAAAATGCGCTTCGCCGTATGCCGCTGCTTCACCGGCGCCGTCTTGTCGGATTCCAGGATCGCGTCGATCACAGGAATGAGCGGCCCCAGCTTTGGCCGCTCCGGCGGCTTCGTCCGCACATAGCCCGGCGGCGCCGAATAGCGGCACATCTTCGCCACCGTGTCGCGGCTCAGACCAAAGACGCGCGCCGCATCACGCCGGCTGTTCCCCTCAATGAAAACAAAGCGTCGAACCGCCGCGTAGGTCTCCACCGCAAACATCCCCGGCCGCCCTCCCGAATCAATGTTCGGGAAGTCAGCCTAAAACTGGCCGGGTTTTACGCCGCCACGCGGCCGCATTATGCGCCGCTCAATGGCCGATTATTGCGCCGCCGCGTATAGCTCCCCGCCCGAGATTATCACCCACGCCGTTTGGCTCTATTTCCGCTTTCCCTTGAGCCTGCGCGCGGTCGAGGAAATGCGCGCCACGCACGGCGTCAATGCAACCCTCGAAACATACGCCAATGGGCTGAGAAATTTGGCCGGAATTTTGCCGCCGGCATGCGTCATCGCGCACCAAAACGCTCTGACAAATGGCATCTAGTCGAGGTCGTTTTCACCTTCGCCGGCAAGAAACATTGGCTGTGGCGCGCGGTGGATCACGATGGCTTTATCCTCGATGTTCTTATTCAACGTCTCCGCAATAGGAAAGCCACCAGACGCCTCATGCGCCAACTCTGGAAAAAGATGACGAGAGAGCCGTGCGTCATGATCACGGACGAGCTCCCTTCGTATGGCGCGGCGCGCAAGGACGTCGGGCTGAAGGTCGAACCTCGTCAGCACAAAGGGCTGAATAAGCGGGCGGAGAATTCGCATCAACCGACATGGTGACGGGAGCGGATCATGAAGCGATTCAAATCGTCGCAACAGGCGCGGCGATTTTTATCCATTTACGACCAATGCGCCAATCCTTTCCACAAGCCGTATCGGGAACAGCAAACCAGTGGCACAGCCCGTCGTGCTCATCACGCGGCGGCTATCGCCACGTGGCGCGCGATTTCCTGCATGCGCCAAGCCGCATGAGCAACCACGAAAACCAAACAGCTTTTTGTCGACCTCTCTCCGTCAACCTGATAGCGCCGGCATCACAATGGCGCAACGTCTGTCTATCCGCGTGAATCCGAGCAATGTTGCGTCGCGGAGGCAGATTACGCCGCAAGCGATCCGGCTTTGCAATGGGCGCACTATTGAAAATTACAAAGTTTGTGAACGACGGCGTTATGGGCGGATGGGATTCTGAAACGCCGTCGCACGCGCTTTACTGAATCATGCGCGCCGTTGAACCGGTCGCACCGGTGATGTTGGCGGTGTCGGGTGAAATCAGCGCAGGCCCCCAGGCCAGCCCGACGACCACGAAGGCGACGAAGCCGGCGATAAAGAGCAGTACTTTTCCGATCGAGCCGCTGTGAACGTTGACAGCCATTTGTTTCTCCCTTTGGTCGAACTTTCAAAGTGCTTGCTTGCGCCTCAGCAGAGAGCGACGGCCGTGCCCGCGTCGGCCTCGGGGGCGGCCCGGCCATCGCTCGTCAACAAGGCAACAGGGGTAAGCAGTCTTATTGACCGCTTCAGGTTGCGGGAAGAAAGGGCCAAGCAAAAGGACCACAGAAGAGTAAACGCATGGGAATTCTATTTGGCATCATTAAATATATACTGTCTGGTTCCAAGACGACTTCAGATCGTTAACCTGCTGCCTCGTTCGCCCGGGGCGACCGATAGGTAGAGAATGGCTGATATCATCCGTTATCTGGCGATTGAACGTCACCGGGGGAGTAACTTCTTCGAGTTGGTGGTCGCGACCGCGATCACGCCTGGTTTCCAGTGCCTCAACGAACCATGCCGGGGCGTCACCAGCTAGCCAAACGTCGACGACATCGAAATTTGAGCGGGATGATGAAGAATTCCCCTTGTGAGCATTGCGGCCATGCTCGCAAGCTCGTTTCCGTCATGCGTTTCGCAATAGAACAGAAGATAGAGGCGTTCGATGCTCCATTCTGGGCGCGGCCGGTCGACGACACGCAGAAAATCTCCCGGCTCCGCCATGCCGGCTTCGAGCACGCGATAATACCATCCAGAGCGTCGACTCGATTGCAAGCGCAGCGCCATGTCGGGTTGGGCGAAGCGGCAATTTAGCTTCCAGCAGGGCTGGCGGCCCTGGTTGACCTGCAGCAGCACTCTCCCGAAGCGAACGACGTCGCCTACGCAGACGTTGGTTTCGGTCCATTCTGTAGTGGATAGATTCTCACCGAAGCCGCCAGGCATCCGCAGTAAGGGATTGTCGCCGATCTCGTCGGCCCAGTCGGCCTAATGCTCGAACGCATATTGATGCAGCGCCTTCTCTGGGCCGCCGTGACGATTGGTGTCCGCCTGCGCGTAACCCGCAAGGCCCAAAGCGCCGATGCGCTAAGGCGGGCCGTTTGGCGATGGCGCTCAACCGACCATCGTCGCCGAGCGGCTCGAAAAGTCCGGAGAGCACAGTGGGGCGTGTCGCTGGCGGCGTCATGATGGCGGCGCCGTTTTGTCGGCTAGCGATCCCAGTATGGCGCCCAGCGTCATATCGTTTTCGCGGCCGAACCCGTGATGGCGAATTCGTCCGTCGCGTCCGGTGACGATCGTGTTGGCGTGCCGCGCATGCGCGAGAGTCGCCTTAAAATCTTCTCGAGGCGGATCGTAAAGCGGTAGAATTCCCAAGAACCGCCAGCTGGCGCCATTGTCGTCTGAACGCGCTACGCCCAAAGTCCGGAACCCTTTGCGAGCCGCTTCGTCGATCGCCTCAGTCGCACGTCGACGCGTGTCGTTCTGTAAATGGCACATTTGCACGATGACCTGCGGCGCTCCGATCGCTCGTCATGAGCGCAGCGACTACCACGGCGATCGTTACGATGCGCTTGGATGAAACGTGGCTCACTGCCCCGAGAGGAAGATGTCTTTTTGTGTCGGATGTTCGTCGCCTGAGGTATACCCTAGTGGGATCAAAGGAGGTTGGGAAGCTCCGGGGATGTTGACAAGCGCGCAATGGCAAGCGCCAGCGTTAGCGAGCGTTCTCCTGAAAGTCATCTTGCGAGACCGGCGGGAATAATAATCGCCACACTGGCTCAGGGCCTCGGACAAGCGCGGAGATAAAGGGAGACAGTCCGCCATATGAACATTCTCGGGATCAATTCTGTCTTTCATGAATCATCGGCGGCGCTTGTGATGGATGGGAAGGTCGTCGCAGCGTGTGAAGAGGAACGCTTTTCGCGTATCAAACACGCCAAGGAGGCGCGAGTCGACAATCCGCATGAGTTGCCCGAGCAGGCGATGCGGTTTTGTCTCGATTTTGCGGGCCTACAGCCTGAAGACATCGATATCGTGGCCTATTCCTTCGAGCCGCGGCTGCGCCGCACCAGATTTCGTTCCGAATGGTGGCCGGATAGCAGTCTCGAAGACGTGTTTCTGAAGTGGCTGGACGAGGTCGACGACGCCGTGGCGAGGCTGATGGGCCGACGCTTCGGCCGGGCGCTCAAATTCGTGCCGCATCACCTCGCCCACGCCGCTTCGGCCTATTATCCTTCGGGCTTCGACAAGGCTGCGATATTGGTGGTCGACGGAATCGGCGAGGCCGATTGCACAATGCTGGCGCGTGGCGACGGTAGTCATATCAGCGTCCTCGCCAGCCTTTCCTATCCGCACTCTCTCGGCTTCGTATGGGAGCACACGAGCGTCTATCTCGGCTTTTCGGCGTATGACGCTGCAAAAGTCATGGGTCTTGCGGCCTATGGCGACCCGGAGGTCTTTCAGCGGGAGTTCGCGTCGATCATTCAGGTCACGGATCAGGGGTACGTCGTGGACCCCGAGGCGATCGGCTTTAAATCGCTCGAACCACGCGGGCTCGACGCGCTTTTTGGACCGAGGCGTGCGCCGGACGGCGACTTCCTCCCCCATCACATGAACGTCGCCGCGGCGCTTCAGAACGCGACCGACCTCGCGGCGCTTTCGCTCTTGCGCCGTCTCGAACGCGAGGCGGCGGGCGGCGCCTTATGTTTGGCCGGCGGCGTCGCGCTCAATTGCGTCACCAATGCGCGGCTCGCGCGAGCGAGCGCCTTCAGCGGCATTTTCATTCCTTCCGCGCCGCATGACGCCGGGACCGCGATCGGCGCGGCGCTTTTCGCGCATTGCGCGCAACGCGGGGCGAAGCGCCGGACAGGGGGCGCAACACCCTATCTCGGACCTGAATTTGACGAGCGGGAAGCTCTGGCGGCCGTTCGCGCCGCTGGTCTGAAGCCGCGCAAATGCAAGGATGCGCCCTGGGAGGCCGCGGAGATGATCGCCGACGGCAATATCGTCGGCTGGTTTCAAGGCCGGATGGAGTTCGGCCCCCGGGCGCTGGGCAATCGGTCGCTGTTGGCTGATCCGCGAAGGCCGGACACGCGCGCCATTCTCAACCAGAGAGTAAAGCACCGCGAAGACTTTCGGCCATTCGCGCCGAGCGTGCTCGCGGAACATGCAGAAGATTGGTTCGACCTGGGGCCGGAATCACAAAGTCATGAATTCATGCTCTTCGCCTGCCCGACAAAGCCTGGCCGCGCGGCGCGGATTCCCGCCGTGCTCCATGAGGATGGGACCGCGCGCGTCCAAATTGTGCGGCGCGCTGCGAATCCCCGGTATCACGCGCTGATTTCGCGATTTTTCGAGAGAACCGGCGTGCCCCTCGTGCTCAACACCTCTTTCAACGACAACGAGCCGATCGTCTGCACCCCGGCCCACGCCGTCGCCACCTTTCGCGGGGCCGGTCTCGACGCCCTGTTCATGGGCGACATCTGCGTGACGTCCGAAAGCTGATGCTCTTTGAACGGCCTCGGGCGAGGTCAAACAATTGATTCGCTGGCATGACACGCGCCGCGCACCGACCGGGGCATTGACGATGGGGGGACGGGTGCTAGACTAACGCTGTTGGGACCGCAGGATTTTATCTTTTCGGGGAGAACGGGCAATGGCGCGTTCATCGGACCATTCTAAGAGCCCAAATGGAAGCGTAAAGGCGCTTGGCGTCATCGGCGTTTCTTTCTCGCTCGCGGGCGCCGCCTGTGCACAGAGCACCTCAGCTGAGGCCGCGACTGAGCCGGCGACCAGCAATATGCGGTTCATGGACATGGATCTCCATGAACAGGAAGTTTTCGATGTCGGCCTCAGCTCCTTCCGTCTGTTCGATCGTGAAGATGTCGACGAAGCCAAGACTGAAACCGTCGCCTGGGGGCGTGGCTGTGGCGGATGCCGCGGGTGCAGAGGGTGCCGGGGCTGCGGCGGGTGCAGAGGGTGCCGGGGCTGCGGCGGGTGCAGAGGGTGCCGGGGCTGCGGCGCCTGAGTCCTTTTTTGTAAGGTTTGACGTCAAGCAGGCTTGCGTCGCGGGAACTGATCGGAGCCCGCAGCGGCAAGTTTCCGGCGTCCTTTGGTTGGATGACGGCTCTCGTCGCGTCGCTGGCGGACAAACATGTAGGGAGGCCGGCGGTCGATAGATGGCGATGGAAGCGCCCGCGCGACAATTGGAGGCGCACGCCGGCGGGGCGCTTCGTTTTGCGCCGAACTATGCGGTCTATATTTTTCCGCCCGACGTCGTCTGCCTCTATTCCGAGAGCAGGAAATTCTTTTTACGCGGCGCGCTGTATTGCGCGCTCGTCGAACGCATCGCCGCGGGTGAGGATCAGACGTCGATCCTCCATGCACTCGCCGCCGAGTTTCCCGTGGCGAAGATCGAGGAAGCTTTCAGGCGGCTGGCAGATCGCCGCTTCGTCGTTCCTTCCGACGCTGCGCAGGACGTAACGGCCGCCTATTGGGCAAGTCTCGGCCTGAGCACCGCCGCCGCGACTGAAAATTTGCAAAAGGTCAGCGTGGCAATCGAGTCGCTGGGCGTCGGCGGAAAAGAGGAATTCGCGGACGCGCTCCGCGGCTTCGGCGTCAGGCTGGTCGATGGCGGCGGAGATCTTACGGTCGCGCTGGTCGGAGATTATCTCGACGAGCGGCTAGCGGAGTTCAATCGACGCCAGCTTCAGGAGAAGGCGGATTGGCTGCCTGTTCAGCCGACGGGACTTTTTCCGCTCGTCGGCCCTATTTTCAGTCCCGGCAAAGGCGCCTGCTGGAGATGCCTCTCTGATCGCATGAAGTGGAACCGACAGGTCAAGGCTTTTCTCGATCGCAAAGCGGCGCGCTGCGTCTCTGCTTCGCCGCTTGGCGCGGAGGCTCTGGGACGCAGCGGCGTCTCGCTCGCCGCCGTCGAGATCGGAAAAGCCATCGCCAGCGGATTTCGCACGGACCTTGGCCAGCACATCGTCAGTCTCGACATGCTGGGCTCTGAAGTGGCGCGCCATTATGTGCCGGTGCGGCCTCAGTGCCCGGTCTGTGGCGCCGCACCGGCGCGAGATCCCGAGCGCCAGCCGATTCCTATCCGGCTGCGCGCCGGCGGCAGGCTCGTCGTGACGAGCGGCGGCTATCGGTCCATGACGCCCGGCGAGACCGTTGCCCGCTATCGTAAACATGTGAGTCCGTTGACCGGCGTCGTCTCGCATCTTGAACGGATCAAGAGCGACCAGCCGCTCGACGCGAGCTTTGTCGCCCGCCACAACTTCTCGCCCTGTCCAGACACGGTTGACGCCCTGCAGGCAGGGTTGAGCGGCGACAGCTATGGCAAGGGCAGCATCGCGGAGCAGGGCGAAGCCAGCGCCCTGATGGAGGCGATCGAACGCTATTGCGGGATCTTTCAGGGCGACGAGATCAGGGTCGCGCGCCGCTTCGTCGATTTCTCGGCCGGCGAGGCGATCCATCCTGAAGAGATCGTCCACTATAGCGATGCGCAGTACGGAGAGCGCGCGCAAGGATGCTGCTCCAGCGACGAAGCGCCGCAACGATTCGATCCTTCCCTCGAGACGGAATGGTCGCCCGTCTGGTCGCTGCGCGACGAACGCTTCAAATATGCGCTGACCGGCCTTCTCTATTTTTTCCACAATTCGGATTGCGGCAACCAACTGAGCGCGGACTCAAACGGCTGCGCGGCCGGCAATACGATAGAAGAAGCGATACTCCAGGGCTTTCTCGAACTCGTGGAGCGGGATGCCTATGCGATCTGGTGGTACAACCGGTTGCGGGCTCCGGAGATCGATCTCGACAAATTGCGCGACAGCTATGTCTGCGACCTGCGCGCCGCCTTCGCGGCAATGGGTCGCGACGTGTGGGCGCTCAACGTCACGACAGACATCGGCATTCCCGTCGTCATCGCCGTGGCGCATTGGAAAGATGAAGGACGCGAGTTCATCGAGGTCGCCGCCGGCGCGCATTTCGATCCCCGCATCGCGACGCTGCGCGCGATGACCGAGCTCAATCAGTTTCTCGCGATCGAGCATTTGCGGGGACGGCCGGAGGAAGGCGGCGACGATTACGGGACCGATCCGCTCCCTCTGCGCAAGCACGCTTATTTGCGGCCGGAGGGCAAGGCGAGTTTCGGTCGGTCGCGCTTCAAAGATTTTGCGAGCCGCGACCGCCGCGAACAGGTGCGCGCCTGCGTGGCGCATATGGCCAAGAAGGGATTCGACTTTCTCGTGCTCGATCAGACGCGCCCCGACATCGAGGTTCCCGTCGTGCGGGTGATCGTTCCGGGCCTGAGGCATTTCTATCGCCGCTTCGGACCTGGCCGGCTCTACGACACGCCCGTCGCGATGGGTTTGCGTCGGCGGCCGACACGGGAACGGGATCTCAATCCTCTTCACCCACGGACGTAAAATTGAGCGCCGATCGGAGCCGCGCGCCCGCATTGCTTCTCGCCAAACTGGGGCCTGGGGTTTCCCTGGACGAAGAGGCGGGTGGCGTCCTTCGGGCGCGGTTCGATCGTGATACGCTGCTCCTTGGGAAGTTCAGCGCCGCCGCCCTCTGCCGCGCGTCCGAATTTGCCAAGGGCCTGCCTCTCTCGGCTGTCGTGGAGAATGAGGCGCCCGAGGATAAGGAGCTGCGCGGGCTGATCCAGCGGCTCGCTCTTCACGGCCTTGTCGAATACCGGCTATCCCGCGGCACGGGCGGGCGGGACATCGTGGTCATCGAGCCGCAGATGCGGGATTATCGGCCGAACCTTCAGAAGCTCGACGCAACACGTCGATTTGTTCTTTCGCGCTTTGCCTATCTGCGACGGCGCGGCGAGGACCTGATCCTCGAATGTCCTCTCGCCGGCGCCGCCTTTCGCCTTTGCGACGCGCGCGCAGCTTCCGCCATCGCGCTGCTCGCGACGCCGCGATCGCTCGCCGAGTTGCCCAGTGAGCCGGATTTTCCTGGAGATGAGTTTCTCGCGCTGCTCGTCGATTGCAGGATCGCCTTCGCGACCGATCCGGGCAAAGCCTTGCGCGCCTGCGAAGGCGACGAAGATCTTGCGCTGTGGGAGTTCCACGATCTCCTCTTCCATGTTCGCAGCACGAATGGCCGCCACGCCAATCCAACCGGCGGACTATACGCCCATGCGGATCTCGTCCCGCAGCCGCCCGCGGTGCGGCCTGCCTGGCCTGGCCCGGCAATCGAACTTGGCAAGATCGCCGACGCTAGCGACTCCGCCATCGCGGCGCTGCTGCGCAGACGGCGTTCGGAACGCATATTCGATGATGCGCATCCAATCACCCTCGCCGAAGTCGCGCGATTTCTCGACGGCGCGGCGCGGATCGTTTCGCGCCAACGGCTGATCGAAGCCGACGGGGAAGAGATCGAGATCGCGGCGCGGCCTTATCCTTCAGGCGGCGCAAGCTACGAGCTGGAGCTTTATCTTGCTGTCGACAAATGCGACGGCCTGGCGCGCGGCTTCTATCACTATGACGCGGATCGCCATGCACTCGTGGCGATCGAGGTGACGCAGCGTCAGCTCGAGGCGATTATCGACGACGGCCAGTTTGCAATGGGTGCGCCGCGTCCGCCGCAAATCATGATCACAATGGCGGCGCGCTTTGGACGCGTGTCGTGGAAATACAGCGGCTTCGCTTATGCCTTGGTCTTGAAACATGTGGGCGTCGTCATGCAGACGCTCTATCTGGTGGCGACGGAGATGGAGCTCGGCGCCTGCGCCATCGGCGTGGGCGACATCGATCTCTTCGCCCGGATGACAGGACTTCCGTTTCACGTCGAAGGCGCGGTGGGCCAGATGGCGATTGGCCGGGCCGTGCAAAACGTGTCGTGAGGCGCCGGCATGGATCGCCTTGATGATTCCCGATCGTCAAACAGCGCGGCCGCCGCTTCGACAAGACGCGATTTTCTCCTCAAGGCAGGCGCCTGCGCGGCCTCGGCGGGGGCCAGCGGCATGTCGCCAGCGATCGCCGGGCAGGAGATTGCGCCCTCGGAGTGGGATTACCGCTCCGCCAGCGACCTCGTAGCAGCGCTGCGGGAGCGGCGCATTTCCGCCTTGGAGCTTGCCGATCGCACGATTGCGCGGATCGAGGCGCTGGACTCACGCATCAACGCGATGCCGGTGCGCGACTTCGAGCGCGCCCGCGCGGCCGCCCGCGCAGCCGATGCGGCGCTTGCGCGCGGCGAGAAGAGCGTGCTGCTCGGCGTCCCCGCCACGGTGAAGGAATCCTTCAATATCGCCGGACTGCCGACCAGCTGGGGCGATCCGCGCTTCAAGCATTTCACGCCGAAGGAAGATGCTCTTGCCGTGTCCCGCTTGAAAAAGGCCGGCGCCGTCATTCTTGGTAAGACGAATGTGTCGCAATGGCTGAGCGATTGGCAGAGCTACAACCGAGTCTACGGAACGACGAATAATCCTTTCGATCTTTGCCGCACGCCCGGCGGATCGTCCGGCGGTTCCGCAGCGGCGTTGGCGGCGGGGTTTAGCGCGCTCTCACTCGGTTCAGACATGGGCGGATCGATGCGCGAGCCGGCGCATTATTGCGGAATCTATGCCCATAAGCCGACAGAGGGGCTTGTTCCGCGCAGGGGCCATGCGCGTCCGGGAGCGGCGCCTTTGCCGGAGGAGCACGAGCTTGCGGCGATCGGCCCTATGGCGCGCAGCGCCGCCGATCTCGCGCTGGCTCTTGATGTTGTCGCCGGGCCGGACGAGATGACCGCGGGCGTGGGCTACGGGCTCGCCTTGCCGCCGCCTCGTCACGACAGGCTGAGCGACTTTCGAGCGCTGATCGTTGACGCGCATCCGCTGGGGCCGACGGCGCAGGTCGTGAGGGAGGCGCTCGCGACATTGGCCGAAAGGCTGGCGAAGGCCGGCGCGAGCGTCTCCGACAATCGCGCTCTGGCGCCCGATCTCGCGCAAGCGACGCGTCTTCATGCGCGCTTGGTCTCCGCCTATTGGGGCGCCGGGCTTCCCTTCGCTAGCTATGAGAAGCTCTTCCGAGATGCCGCCGCGTTTTCCCGCAGCGATCACAGCCTCGCGGCCGAGCGAGCTAGAGGTGCGGTTTTGAGTTTTCGCGAATGGCGCGGCGTTGACGCCCAACGCGCGCAACTGCGGCAGAAATGGCGCGAGGTTTTTCATAACTTCGACGTCGTGCTTTGCCCTGCCGCTCCGACGACAGCTTTTCCGCACGACCATTCGACGCCGATCGAGGCGCGCCGCGTCCGGATAGATGGAAAGCTCTACTCCTATCTAGACGCCCACACGATTTGGGCGGCGCCGGCGACGATCGCTGGACTGCCGGCGACCGTTGCGCCAATCGATCACGACGGCTCCGGCCTGCCGATCGGCGTGCAGATCATCGGCCCCTTTCTCGAAGATCGCTCCACGATCACCTTTGCGACGCTTCTCGAGCGCGCCTTCGGCGGCTTCGCGCAGCCTACGATGAACTCAAGGCGGCGCTCCTGTCCGAAAACCTGACTGGCCGACAGTGCAGCTGCGCCGCACGACCAATCTGCTTCGCAGGGGTTAATAGATCCCGTATACCCACATTCGAAAAGTCGACACAGCCATCGCCGAGCGCTGCAGAGCTACGTGCGGCGGCGGGCAAGCGGTTGCCCTTGATCGCTTTTTTCCCCCAACTCAGCCATTTGCGACCAGCATCCAAATTTCGCCTTGTGCTCACTGATCTTTTCGCGCCAGCGGTACTACCGCGTGATGTCGGGATGCCGTCCGCTAAAGACCGTTATGCTAGAAATGCATTCCAACGTCCGAGTCGCGTAGAAAGCAAAAAATAGGCGGGCCGTTGCTCAACAAGCCGTCCATATTGAAACCTTGGTTTCGGGAATAGAAGACATGGGAGCGTTTAATCTCGCGCTTATCGGAAAGGTTCTTTTTCTTTTGACCGTGGCAAATGGCGCTCCAGTCCTTGGGAATAGGATACTTGGCAACAAAATGGCCTTTCCGATTGATGGTGGATTGACCCTGGGGGATGGTCAGCCGCTTTTTGGAAAGTCGAAGACGATCCGCGGGGTCGTCCTGGCGTTGTTTGTTACGACAATGTTTGCTCCGTTGGTCCGCTTGGAGTTGTTCAGTGGAGCAATAATCTCAGCGGCGGCAATGACCGGAGACCTATTCTCGAGCTTCCTCAAGAGACGACTGAAATTTCCGCCCAGTAGTATGGCCATCGGACTAGACCAGATTCCCGAAGCTCTCCTACCGGCGCTCGTCGCGAGATGCATGCTGTCGCTTACATTGTTCGACATCGCTGCCATCGTCTTCGCATTCCTTATCGCCGAACTCCTTTTCTCGCGCTTGTTCTTCGCGCTGAAGATTCGAGATCAACCTTATTAGGTCATCATGTCGACGCAGCGCATTTGGTGAAGCGTTATTTCGGGGGGACAATTGAATCGCACAGGCACAATGCAGGAGCCGGCGCCAACCGAGGTATAGCCGGCCATGTTCCTGTATTTCCATGCGCCCGCGCCCAATGTGCGCGGTAAGTTGGAGTCAAGGGTGATCGGAATGCCGCCCGGAAGACATATCTGTCCGCCATGTGTATGGCCGCTTAACAGGAAGTCAAACCCGGCGTGCGCCGCCTGACGATAGATTTCGGGGGTGTGAGACAGGAGGATCGAGAAGGCCTCGTCAGGGATCCCCTCGGCCGCTTTCTCGATATTGTCAACCCTGTAAAAATGGGCGTCGTCTATTCCCGCGATGTAAATCTCGTCGCCACCACGCTTGAGAACGACGCGTTCATTGAGAAGCATCGCGACTCCCATTCGTTCGAGATCGGGAACCATGCGGATGGAGTCGTGATTGCCGAGAACGCCATATATGGTCGCTCCTGAGGCTTCCCTCAGGCAGGTGATCACCTGAGCTAGGCCCACAAGACAGGGCCTAATCGTTCCATAAGTCTGTGCACGATAATCGCCGGTCATAACGCAAAGATCAAAATCTAGATCCTTCACGAGATTGACTACGCTTCGCATCGCCAGCGGACTCATGTCCACGTGCAGATCACTTAATTGCAGAATGGTAAAGCGGTCGAAGCTCGCCGGTAATTGCGTCGAGACGACGTCGTTCACTCTTACCTTAACATCAGTGGCGTTACGACGTCCAATCCAGTAAAGACCCGTCAGTTTCAAGACGGATGTGATGAGCGCATGAGAATACGGGAAATTTTCAATGTGGAAGAAGTTCAGGCCCTGACCGAAGACTTGGGCCTCGTGATCTCGTTCAATCCCGAGTCGTTGACGCGCATGAATTAAGCCCAAGCGGTGACGAAGTCTTACATCAATTTCTTCGTCACTGAGAAGCTCTCCCATGCCCGGGTGATCCATAATCGCGCCTCACGTCGTTTCTGCACCGCTCACTGAGCGAGATTATCCCGAACTGAGTGATAGTAGCATGTTGTTATTATGTCGGTCTGTTATCTTCGAGAGTTCGGAAGGGCGTCTCGGCAGCGGGCCATCGCGAGGAGAAATATCGAGGCCGCCATCCGCAGCGCCTGGCCCTTTTTCTCCTGTGCAGCGCATCGCCGTTCAGCACGTGGTCAACGGTACATCCGAGCCGGTATTCGCTGCGACCGCGAGGCAGATCATCTTTCATTTGTTAAAAGCATCTTCTTTATCCCGATTGGAAGAGCACATGCCATTTGCAGCAAGGCAGCGTCCGCTTCTGGCGGATATTGTTGAAAAGGTCGGTGCTCGAAATTTCTCGAAGCCGCTGGTGCGCTGACAAAAAAGGAGCCGGGGGCCTACGCGTCAGAGCATCAACTAAACGACGGGCTTCCGCAGATCTTTGATGATGGCATTGAGCGGCGACGCTCAACGGAAACATGCTTCGCATCGATTTTGAGAGGCGCCACTTTTCGGTTTGTTTCAACAATATCCGTGCATACAGGCCCTTCGCAAAAGTGACACAACTGGCTTTAGGCTTTCTCGACTCGATTTCGGGCAAGACGCATAGGGAACAAATTAAAGTTGCTCGCTACGACTGTCGTTCTCACACTTCGGCCACCGACGCTTGGCCTGCGTGTTGTCGGGTAGACAGACGCTGGCGTGTTGGGTCGTTTCGCCTCGGCGGCAGAGAGGCCAGCTATTCGTCATCACTCCCGCTCGAAGACAATTCGAGCAAGACGGTTTCAATTAGAGGTTTTACTGTATTTCCAGCATTTTTTCAGAGACTTGACAAAACTCTTGCCGTCTTCCGCTGATTGAGGAGTTTCAACGCAAGAGTCATCTGCCAGTGGTTGTAGCCGGCCTGCTCTCAAGCATCGGTCAACGTACTCTCCAATTGCAACGTGCTTTTTTTCGTCCGTTAGAGGCGAATCTGCCATCGCATAGTGAGCCGACATCTGGCAATCCGTAATTAAACGTCCGAGTGCTTCATCTTTTTCTCCACTGCCGCTGACCTGGCCCTGAGAAATTCGTCCATGATTGATTAGAGTCCGGCCTATTGTAGGACGGACGAGATGAAGAAGAAGCGGTTTACGGAAGAGCAGATCATTGGCATTTTGCGGGAGCAGGAAGCGGGCGCGAAGGTCGCCGATCTGGCGCGCAAATATGCGGTTTCTGAAGCGACGCTCTACAATTGGAAAGCAAAGTTTGGCGGGATGGACGTCTCGGAAGCCAAGCGTCTGAAGGCGCTCGAGGTGGAGAACGCGCGGCTAAAGAAGTTGCTGGCGGACCAGATGCTCGACGCAGCGGCGCTTCGGGAGCTTCTGGCAAAAAAATGGTAGGGCCGCCGCCAAGCGCGAAGCCGTCGCGCACCTTCGGGCCGTTATGGGTCTGTCGGAACGTCGGGCCTGCAGCATCGTCGCCATCGACCGCGCGACTCCGCTATGCGCCAAAGCAGCCGATGGATACGGAACTGCGCGAAAGACTTCGGGAGCTAGCCAACGCGCGCCGCCGCTTTGGCGATCGGAGGCTGTTCGTCTTGCTGCGTCAGGAAGGCGAGCGTTCCGGCAAGAACCGTATCTACCGGCTCTATCGCGAAGAAGGGCTCACGGTGCGCAAGCGCCGCGCCCGCCGTCGCGCTGTCGGAACAAGGGCGCCGATCCTTATCGAGCCAAGGCCGAACGCACGCTGGTCGTTGGACTTCGTGCATGACCAGTTCGCCTGTGGCCGGCGGTTCCGCATCCTCAACATCGTCGACGACGTGACGCGCGAATGCCTGGCGGCGATCCCCGACACGTCGATCTCGGGCAAGCGTGTCGCTCGTGAGTTGTCGACGCTGATCCGAGGGCGCGGCAAGCCGGGAATGATTGTTTCCGATCATGGGACGGAGTTCACCTCGAACGCCATCCTGTCCTGGGCGAACGAAAGCAAGATCGAGTGGCATTACATCGCGTCGGGCAAGCTGATGCAGAATGGGTTCTGCGAAAGTTTCAACGGGCGCATGCGCGATGAGCTGTTGAATGAAATGCTGTTCTTCGGCCTCGACCGCGCGCGCGCGAAGATCGGCGCCTGGGTCAACGACTACAACCATCGACGCCCACATTCTTCGCTCGGCTATGCAACGCCGGCGGAATATGCGGCCAATCTCACCGCAACAGCCGATCGGCTGCGCAACCCCGACCATATGTGGACGCCCCTTTGGCAAGAGCTTTTTGACGTGTCAGCGACTCGGTCGGTTGCAGCCATATGTCCGGCCTTTGTGCGCAGCCGTTCTTGG
>NZ_JBFWVN010000066.1:0-16656 GCF_050246715.1 Methylocystis sp. | reverse complement strand
AGACGTATCGTCTCCCATCACGAAGGCCGCCGAAGCGCGCTTCCTCAGCGCGTCGAAGACGAGGCTGGCGTTGGCGGCGCGATCCTTCGAGCCGGCGAAGCGATGGGCGATGCCCCAATCCTTCAGAGCGTCGGCGGCCGGCCGCCGACGCCTTGCAAGGTCGTCGAGAATTTCGATCGCGGCGGAGACATGTGCGGCGGGAGTCATTGGCGCGGCGCTGCTGCCTTTCGCAACCGATTTAATTTCATCTGCAATGCGAGGTTCTCACTGAGAGCCGGCTGCAACGCCTGTCCGACGTCAATCGAATTTTCCCACCGCTTGATGCATCGCATGGATGTGGCGGATCGTGCCGGTCGCCGAGCGATAGACGATCGTCTCGGTGTCGATTGTCGTCTGGCCGAGGGATACGCCGCCGACCAGCGGACCGGCGGTGACGCCGGTCACGCAAACGACGACATCGCCCGCCGCCATGTCGCCGACCGCATATTTGCGGCGCGGGTCGATCGGGCCGAAGCGCTGGGCCTTGGCGATCTGATCGCGAGTCTCGAGCGCGAGCCGGCCCTGCATCTGACCGCCGGCGCAACGCAGCACGCAGGCGGCGAGCACGCCCTCCGAGGCGCCGCCGCGGCCAAGATACATGTCGACGCCGGTTTCCCAAGGATGGGTGGTGAGAATGATCGCCGCGACGTCGCCGTCGGTGATGAGGCGCACGCAGGCGCCGGCGTTGCGGCAGGCGCGAATGATGTCGGCGTGGCGCGGCCGGTCGAGAATGCTCACGGTGATTTCGCTCGGCCGCACGCCCTTGGCGATGGCGAGCGCTCTGACATTGTCGCCCGGATCGCGATCGAGATCGACCGTGCCTTCGGGATATCCCGGACCAATCGCGATCTTGTCCATATAGACGTTGGGCGCATGGAGCAGCGACCCCGCCGGCGCCATGGCGACGACGGCGATCGAGCCCGGCATGTCCTTGGCGCAGAGCGTCGATCCCTCCAACGCGGCGACGCCGAGGTCGACGCGGGGACCGACGCCCGCCCCGATTTCTTCGCCCATATAGAGCAGCGGCGCGGCGTCTTCGTCGCCCTCGCCGATCACGATGCGTCCGCGCACCGGCAGCCGCGACAGCTCCTCGCGCATCGCCGCCGCCGCCGCGAGATCGGCGGCCATTTCATCGCCGCGTCCGCGCAGTCTGGCTGCCGCGACCGCGGCGCGCTCGGAGGCGCGCGCCAGCTCCAGCGTCAGATAGCGGTCGATCTGCGACGCGTCGGGTTCAGGCTGCTGCGTCATGTCGCGCTACTCGCGTTCGATGCGGATGACCTGCGCGCGCGAGACGATGACGCCGTCCTGATAGATCATCTCCAGCGCCTCGCGCACCAGATGTTCGCTCGTCGCATGAGTGATGAGGATTACGTCGACGCAATCTCCCGGCGCGCCGCGCGCGCCGCGCTGCACGATGCTTTCAAGCGAGATGCGCCGCTCCGCCATGCGCGTCGCGATCTTGGCGAAGGCGCCGGCGACGTCGCGCACCGACATGCGGATGTAATAGCCGCCTTCATGGCGGCGCATCGGCGTGCGCTTGAGTTCGGCGAGTTTCGGCGACGGCAATCCGAAGGGCGCCGAGCGCACGCCTTTAGCGATGTCGGCGATGTCTGCGACCACCGCCGAGGCCGTCGCGTCGCCCCCTGCCCCAGGGCCGACGAGCGTCAGCTCATGCACCGCGTCGGCGTCGATCGTAACCGCGTTCAAGACGCCCATCACTTGAGCGATGGCGGATTTCTTGCTGACCATGGTCGGATGCACGCGCTGCTCGACGCCATCGACGGTCCGCTGCGCGACGCCGAGCAGCTTGATGCGGTAGCCAAGCTCGGCCGCCGCGTCGATGTCGGCGAGCGTCACATGCTCAATGCCTTCGATGTCGATGGCGTCGGCGGCGATGCGCGTGCCGAAGGCGAGCGAAGTGAGGATCGCGAGCTTATGTGCGGCGTCGAAACCGCCGATGTCGAAACTCGGATCGGCTTCGGCGTAGCCGAGCCTTTGCGCCTCCGTCAGACATTCCTCGAAGGAGAGCTGCTCCTGCTCCATCCGCGAGAGAATGTAATTGCAGGTGCCATTGAGAATGCCATAGACGCGCTCGATCGAATTGCCGGCGAGCCCCTCGCGCAGCGTCTTCACGATCGGGATGCCGCCGGCGACCGAGGCCTCGAAGGCGAGCGCGGCATGTTTCTCCTCGGCGAGCGACGCGAGATGCAGGCCGTGCGACGCGAGCAGCGCCTTGTTGGCGGTGACGACCGGCTTGCCATGGGCCAGCGCCGTTTCGACGCTGGCGCGCGCCGGCCCTTCGGAGCCGCCGATCAATTCGACGAAAAGGTCGATCGACGGCGAGGCCGCGAGCTTGACCGGATCATGGAAAAATTCCGCGCCGGAAAGATCGGCGTCGCGCTCCTTCGCCGAGTCCCGAGCTGAAACGCCCGCCAAAACGATGCGCCGTCCGGTGCGGGCGGTCAGCGCCTCGGCCTGTCGGCGGAGCAGACGCGCCACCGCCGCGCCGACGGTGCCGAGCCCCGCGATGCCGACGCGCATAATCTCCGACATTGCAACCTTTCCGGGAAAAACGGCGAGCGATCGACGCCCAAAGGACGTAGCGCCTTGTGCCCGATTTGGCGTCTTCGATCAAGAAATCGCCGATGCTGGCGCTGCCGCTGAGGGGTGCCCGACGCAGGACGGCGCGCCGCCCTAATGCTGCACGTCCGTCCAGATTTTGCGCTTGGTGTAATAGAGCAGGCCAACGAAGACGAGCAGGAAGGCCACGACCCCGAGACCGACGCGCTTGCGGGATTCGAGATGCGGCTCGGCGACCCACATCATGAAGGCCGCAACGTCCTTGGCGTATTGGTCGATGGTCTGCGGCGCGCCATCATCGTAAGTCACGACGCCGTCCGAGAGCGGCGGCGGCATCCCGAGACGCCGGCCCGGCATATAGGGATCGTAGAACTGGCCGTCCGGCATTTTGACGTCTGGCGGCGTGTCCTCATAGCCCTCCATGAGCGAGACGATGTAATCGACGCCGTGCTCCTGATAGGAGAAGCCCGGCAGAGCGTCGAATAGAAACAGTGGAAATCCGCGCGAATAGCCGCGCGCCTTGGCGAGAACCGACATGTCCGGCGGATAATTTCCGGCGAGGGCGGCGCGCGCCGCCTGTTCATTGGCGAAAGGCGGCGGAAAGCGGTCGCTCGGACGCGCGGGACGATCGTAATATTCGCCCGACTCGTTGGGCCCGTCCTTGACCTTGTAGCTTGCGGCGAGCGCCTCGACTTCCTTTTCGGAGAACTCAGGCCCGCCGGGCTGCGACAGATTGCGGAAGGCGAGCATTTTGATCGAATGGCAGGTGGAGCAGACCTCCTTGTAGACCTTGAAGCCTCTGCGCAGCTGCGCCTTGTCATAGCGGCCGAATGCGCCGGCGAAGCTCCAGTCGAAGCGCTTGGGCTTCTCCTCATGCCGGGCGTTCTCGTGAGGCGCCTCTTTTTCTTTGGCCGGAGGCGCGGCGGCGTTCTCGGTTTCTTCGGCGGGAGGCGGAGCGGGCTTCTCGGTTTCCGGCGCAGAAGGCTCGACGACTTTGTCGGCTTCCTTCGCTGGGGGCTCGGCGGCCTTGTCGGCTTCCTTCGCGGGAGATTCGGCGCCTTGGTCCGTTTCCTTCGCGGCTGGGACGTCGCTCTGATCGGTCGCGGGAGGCGCCTTGTCCTGATCGGCGGCGGACGGCTCCGCGCTCTGATCAGCGGCGGGCGGCGGGGTCTCTTCCTGCGCAAAAGCCGGGCCGAGCAGCGCCAGCGTCGCAGCGACCACGACGGGAATGAGCGCCCCACGCTTCATCGCTGGGACCAAGCGAGGAGATTTTTCATGCGCCTTAGACATGGGAGGTTTCCCCGCGCATGATCGAAGCGTCGATCGACTCTGGAACCGGCTCCGGCTTCTCGATCTTGCCGAGGATCGGCAAAATGACCAGGAAGTGGAGGAAGTAATAGGCCGAGAACACGCGCGCGAACCAAAGGTAAGCGCCTTCGGCAGGCTGCGCGCCGAGATAGCCAAGGCCCACGCACACCGCAAGAAACAGCCAGAATTCCTTGCGAAACAGCGGGCGGAACGACGCCGACTTCACCTTCGACGTGTCGAGCCACGGCAAGGCCGCGGTGATCAAGATCGACGAGAAGAGCGCGATGACGCCGAGCAGTTTGTTGGGGATCGCCCGCAGGATCGCATAGAAGGGCAGAAAGTACCATTCCGGCACGATGTGCGGCGGCGTCACCAGCGGATTGGCTTCGATGTAATTGTCCGGGTGGCCGAGATAGTTCGGAACGAAAAACGTCAGCCACGAATAAACGACCAGGAATGCGACGATGCCCACCGAGTCCTTTAGCGTCGCATAGGGCGTGAAAGGAACGGTGTCCTTCTTGATGTCCTTCACTTCGACGCCGGACGGATTGTTCTGGCCCGTCACATGCAGCGCCCAAACGTGAAGGATCACGATCGCGACGATGATGAACGGCACCAGATAGTGCAAGGCGTAAAAGCGGTTGAGCGTCGGATTGTCGACCGAGTAGCCGCCAAGCAGCCAAGTAGTGATCGATGTGCCGACGACGGGGATGGCGGAGAAGAGATTGGTGATGACGGTCGCCGCCCAGAACGACATCTGGCCCCAGGGCAGGACATAGCCGAGGAATCCTGTCGCCATCATCAGCATGAAAATGATGACGCCAAGAATCCACAAGACCTCGCGCGGCTCCTTGTACGAGCCGTAATACATGCCGCGGAAGATATGGATGTAGACGGCGAGAAAGAACATCGACGCGCCATTGGCGTGCGCATAGCGCAGCATGGTTCCCCAATTCACGTCGCGCATGATCTTCTCGACTGAATCGAAGGCGAGCGTCGTCTCCGGCGTGTAATGCATAGCCAGAACGACGCCGGTCACGATCTGTGCGACGAGCATGAAACTCAATATCGCGCCAAACACCCACATGTAGTTGAGGTTCTTCGGCGTCGGATAGGCGATGAAGGAGTCATGCACGAAGCTCAAAATCGGCAGCCGGCGCTCCAACCAGCGCGCGAAGCCGCTTTTAGGCGTGTATTGGGAATGTCCTTCCATGGGCTTTGTGCTCTCGGAATCTCGCGCAAAAAACGACCAGGCGCTTGGCCTGGCTAGCCGATCTTGATTTTGTTTTCGGCGATGAAGGCGTAGGGCGGCACTTCCAGATTCGTCGGCGCCGGGCCGCTGCGAATCCTTCCCGAGAGGTCGTAGACCGAGCCATGGCAGGGACAGAACCAGCCGTTATATTCGCCTTCCTTGCCGGTCGGGATGCAGCCGAGATGCGTGCAAACGCCGACGATCACGAGCCACTGAGGCTTTTGTACGCGTTTCGAGTCCGGCTCCGGATCAGGCAGCTCCGTCAAGGGAACGTCTTCGGCCGCCTTGATTTCGGCTGGCGTGCGGTGCCGAATGAAGACAGGCTTTCCGCGCCATTTCACCGTGACGATCTGTCCTTCGGGAATCGCCGACAGGTCGACTTCCGTTGAAGCCAAGGCCAAGGTGGACGCGTCGGGATTCATTTGCGCGATCAGCGGCCACGCCACGCCGGCCACGGCTCCCGCGGCGGCGACGCCGGTCGCGACATAGAGAATATCCCGCCGGCTCGGCTCCGCCGGTTTTACGGCGGCGTCTTTGCTTGTCACGCTCGAACCTCTCCCAACGCAGGACAATCGGTTGAAGGGTTTCCTCATCCTGAGGAGGGTGAGGAAAATGGTTCTTCACCCGATCGCCCCGTCTCCCAACGCTCTCAAGTCTTCGCGGCCGAGGCGGCGGCTGCGCCCAAGGCGACCGTTTTACGCGAATCTCCGCCGCTGTCCACAAGCCGCGACTGGGAAATTTGGCTATTCCCCCTGCTGCACAAGGACGCGGCGCCATTCGCGGCGAAATGCCGCAAATTCGCCAATTCACCTGACTGGAACGCGCGCATGGCTCCTCTAACGCTTGCTCTATACCAGCCCGACATTCCTCAGAACGCCGGGACCATGCTGAGAAGTTGTGCGTGCCTTGGCGTCGCCGCGGCAATTATCGGACCCGCAGGATTCCCGACCAGCGACCGCGACTTCCGGCGCGCCGGCATGGATTATCTCGACCGCGTGACGATTGACCGACATGCGTCCTTCGCGGCCTTTGAGGAGTGGCGCACCGCTTGCGCCCGGGCGGGCGAAACGCGTCGCCTGCTGCTGCTCTCAACGCGCGCGACGGTCTCCTATCTCGACTGCGACTATCGCGAAGGCGACATACTGCTTGTCGGCCGGGAGTCAGCCGGCGCGCCGGAAGAGGTCCATGCCGCCGCCGATCTAGCCTTGCGCATTCCTATTCGGGCCGGTCTGCGTTCGCTTAACGTCGCCGTGGCCGCGGGAATCGTCATGGGCGAGGCGTTGCGGCAGCTTCGCGCGTTTTGATGAGGTGCGGCGTCGCACAGCGCGTTAAGAAAAGACTCTCCATTTTGGAATTCATCGCCGGTTTTTAAGGCGATGTTAATGAATTTTGGGAGGGCGGAATGACACATCAGACAATTCGCGTCTCGCTGGCGCTTTGGGACAAGCTGCTCAAATCTCTCAATGCGGCGCTGTTCACCGGACTTCTCTGCGTCGGGCTTTATGCGCTGGTGACCAATTTTTCGCAGGCCGAAGGCGCTGCCGGCAAGCTCTTCGACAAATTCACCCAGATTGAAAGCATCGAAGGGTTCAATGTGAAGGCGGCGTTCAAGGTCGATCAGATCGCCCAGTCGACGGCAATCTACGAGGCCCTGCCGGCGGATATGAAAGAAATGCTGCCCGACGATATTTTGTCGCTTCGGCCGGGTTGGGTGGAACGCATTCTCTATGTCGGCGATCAGGGCAAGCTGTGCGACTTCGAATTCGCCAATCAGAAAATGAGCGAGGACCTTAACGCCGATCGCCATTTGGCGGCCGATGGGCTGATCGCCATGAAGGACTCGCGCGAGGTGAAGGCGCAGGTGCTCGAAGAGATGCGCCAGGCGAAAGCGCGAAATCGTGAATGGCCGAACGGCGAGCCCCGCTCCTGCTACGTCACCGAACTCACCGAGCGCGGCAGGAACGTCAAGACGGCGCTTGTGCAGTTTCTGCGCGCCGGCTTCGCGGCCGCGGCGGGAACGCCGGCGCCGCATGACGGTTCGAAGCTGAAAGTCGCGAATATCGCGCGATAAGCGTTACGTTAAATTGACAAGGCGCGGCGCTGGCGGGAAGAAGCGGCGTTCAAGGAGAACGTCATGAACGCCGCGCCGGATCAACTCGAAATTCGCAAGAACGCCGCGCGCGAATGGTTCGAATCTCTGCAACTGCGCATCATCGCCGCCTTCGAAGCGCTGGAGGATGAGACGCCGGGGCCTTTCGCCGCCGATGCGATGACGCCCGGACGTTTTGCGCTCACGCCATGGACGCGCATGGATCACACCGGCGCGCCGGGCGGCGGCGGGCGCATGGGGATGATCCACGGCCGCGTGTTCGAAAAGGCCGGCGTGCATTGCTCGACGGTGTTCGGAACCTTCGCGCCGGAATTCGCCAAGCAGATTCCAGGCGCGGACGATGACCCGCGCTTTTTCGCGACAGGCATTTCGCTGATCGCGCATCCCTGGAACCCGAATGTTCCCGCCGTGCATATGAACACGCGCTTCGTCGTCACGACGAAAGCCTGGTTTGGCGGCGGCGCCGATCTGACGCCGGTGCTCGACGCGCGCCGCGCCCAGGACGATCCCGACGCGATCGCCTTTCACGCGGCGATGCGCGGCGCCTGCGAGCGCCATAAGGTCGCCGACTATGCGCGTTTCAAGCAATGGTGCGACGAGTATTTCTTTCTCGCCCATCGCAATGAGCCGCGCGGCATCGGCGGCATTTTCTACGATTATTTCAACAGCGCCGGCGACGCCGAGAATTCCGCCTGGGACGCGGATTTCGCCTTCACGCGCGACGTCGGCGACAGCTTTGTCGAGATCTATCCCGAACTCGTGCGGCGCAATTTCGCCAAGCCATGGAGCGAGGCGCAGCGCGACGAACAACTGGTGCGACGCGGGCGCTACGTCGAATATAATCTGCTCTACGACCGCGGCACGATTTTCGGATTGAAGACCGGTGGCAACGTCGACTCAATCCTCTCCTCCATGCCGCCCCTGGTGAAGTGGCCGTAGCGCGCACAGCGAATTACAGCCACGTCATGGCCGGGCTTGCCCCGGCCATCCACGCGTTCCGGCGCTCGCAATCCTTCAATACTCACTGCGATGTCTTTGGCGTGGATGCCCGCGACACGCGCGGGCAGGAAGCCCGGAAACTTAAGTCATAACTTGACTTTCTGCGAACGACCCTGATACTCAAGCGTATGGTTGAGCATTCCAACGAGCTGGATCGCGCGTTCCACGCGCTTGCGGACGCGACGCGACGCGGGATTCTCGAGCGGCTTTCGCGCGGTCCTGCTTCCGTCAGCGAGTTGGCGAAGCCCTATGCTTCATCGCTCGCGGCGATCCAACAGCATGTCCAAGTGCTCGAAGCGAGCGGTCTCGTCGTCACCGAAAAGCGCGGCCGCACCCGCGAGTGCCGCATTTCGAGCGACGCCATCCTTCGTGTCGAACATTGGCTGAGCGAACGCCGTCAGCTGTGGGAACGCCGTTTCGACCAACTCGAAAGATTGCTCGAAAGCGAAGGAAACTCGGCCGATTCCAAGCATTCCAAATCCGCGGCGAAGAAAGGCAAGAGATGACCACGCTTCCGTTGTTTCATGGCACATTTTCCATCAAGCGCCAGTGGGCGGCGACGCCGGAACGCATTTTCAGCGCATGGTCTGATCCGGCAGTGAAGGCGCAATGGTTTCGTGGGCCGCCCGAGCAATGGACTGAAGTGCGCCGCTCGATGGATATTCGCGTCGGTGGTCTCGAAGTCGCTGAAGGGCGTTTCGATAACGGACTTACGACGCTTTTCGAGGCCCGCTATCACGTCGTCGAACCGAACAGCCGGCTTGTCTATGTCTATGATCTATTTCTTGCTGGAGCGCTCCATTCCGTCACTCTGTCCAGCCTCGATCTTCAACCGGACGGCGACCGGACTCGCGTGTCCTATACCGAACAGATCGTTTTCATGGACGGAAAGGATGGCGTTGAGATGCGTCGCGGCGGCACCGAATGGCATTTCGAAACAATTGAGCGGCTGATTCAATAGCGGTTGTAAGTTGCGCGCCCGCCATGATCTCCGCTTTAAAGCGACGACATGAAAAAACTCTATCGTTCGCTGGAGCTTTGGCGAGCCTGGAGGCTCGCATATTTGGCGCATTTAATTTGCGGAGCCGACTAAAGACCGGCGGCGACATCCACCCGGTCCTCTTCTCAACGCCGCCAGCGTTGAAGCGGCTCTAGACTTTCCAAAACTCCGCAGCGCCGGCGGGTAGCGAAGCCATCACGCGGTCGAACGCGCTCTCGTCGACGCGCGCGCGTAAGGCGGCGGCGACGTCGTCAATACAAGTCTCCGGCGAGAAATTATGATCGCGCCGCAGCGCCTGAACATCGCGTATCATCGACGCGCGATCGTCAAAGGACGCTTGCGGCTCCTCCGGATCCCAGTCGGCTATGAAGATCGCCCTGAGGACCGGCGGCAGCACGTCGGCGAAGCGGATGGCGTCAGCGATCGAGAGCCGGCGCCGAAAGGCCAGCAGCACGCCCTGCGCCATCGTATAGGTCTGATTGCGCGTCGTGAGGCCCGACCGATCGCGCGCATCCGCGAGGAAGGCTTCGAACTCTTCAGTTGCATGCTGGATGTCCATCGGGATCGGCATGAAAACTCTCTTTCCAAGAAAGTCGGGCGCAGCCTCAGCAGCGTCATGCCCGCGCTTGTCGCGGGCATCCACGCGGCGCCGCTGCGGCTTCGTTGCAGCGCTCATGGGATGTCTCGGCGTGGATGGCCGGGACAAGCCCGGCCATGACGAGGGGCTAACATGTCATCCAAATGTCCATCGCCGGTTCAGCGCAAAGGTCGCGAACATGGCGGCGACGGTGGTGACGAGCTGCGCCGGCAGGTAGGGCGCGCCCCAACGATCGACGAAGAGACTCATCAACACATAAGTCACGCAAAAGCCGACGAAGGCGACGAGCGCGAAACGCCAGCCCGCTTCGACATGCGGCCGGTCGCTCGCGAAGACGTGGCGCCGGTTGAGAATATAGGCGATGACGCCGCCGACCACATAGCCCCAGAGCGTCGCCGGCACTGCCCGCCAGCCGGCGCTTTCGACCAATCCGATGAGAACGACGTAATGCGCCGCCGTCGCGACCGCGCCGACTGAAGCGTAAGCGGCAAGCTGTCGCGCCGTCGACACGCTCAACGCGGCATCCTGGCGTAAAAACGGGCGATCTCTCGCATCTCGGCCTCCGAGAGCTGGCGGCTCATATAGCGCATCTCCTTATGCGGCCGGGCGCCGGAGCGAAAGGCCTTGATCTGGTTGAAGAGATAAAGCTCCTGCTGTCCCGCGAGATGCGGCACGTCGGCGCTTTTTGCGATCCCCTCGACGCCATGGCAGGCGGCGCATTGCGCCAGTACTTGCGAAACATCGCCGGCATGGGCGCGCTCCGCGCTCGGAACGAGAAGCAAGATCAAAAGCAGGCAGGCGGCAATTCGCATGGGCGCAAGTTCTAGCAGACGGGAAAGGAATGATAGCGCAATTCGCTGATCCGCGACCCCGGCCCTTCACATGACCGTCATTCTCGTCTAGACAGGCGGCGACTTTCGAGCCGGGCGCGACCCGCTCGCCGCCTGCATCACCGGTCCGCCGACGACATGACGGGCAAGTTCGGGACGCGTTCCGGTCCAGGGGCCGGAATCGCGGCCCTTTTTTATGCGCGCTCCCCAGCTCCTCGGGCGGCCACCAGGATCACATGCCGAAACGAACCGACATTTCCACAATCATGATCATCGGCGCCGGCCCCATCGTCATCGGCCAGGCCTGCGAATTCGATTATTCCGGCACCCAGGCCTGCAAGGCGCTCAAGGCCGAGGGCTACCGGATCGTCCTGGTCAATTCCAATCCGGCGACGATCATGACCGATCCGGACATGGCCGACCGCACCTATATCGAGCCGATCACCCCTGACATCGTCGCCAAGATCATCGAGAAGGAGCGCTATGCGGCGCCGGGCGGCTTCGCGCTGCTGCCGACGATGGGCGGACAGACCGCGCTTAACTGCGCGCTCAGCCTCGAAAAAATGGGCGTGCTGAAAGAGTTCGACGTCGAGATGATCGGCGCGACGGCGCATGCGATCGACAAGGCCGAGGATCGCGAGTTGTTTCGCGAGGCGATGACCAAGATCGGCCTCGAAACGCCGCGGTCGCATCACGTCAAGACGCTCGCCGCGGCGCTCGACGCGCTCGACGATATCGGCCTTCCCGCCATCATCCGCCCGTCCTTCACGCTCGGCGGCACCGGCGGCGGCATCGCCTACAACAAGGCGGAGTTCATCGAGATCGTCGAGCGCGGCATCGACGCCTCGCCGACCAATGAAGTTCTGGTCGAAGAAAGCGTTCTCGGCTGGAAGGAATATGAAATGGAGGTCGTCCGCGACAAGGCGGACAATTGCATCATTGTCTGCTCGATCGAAAACGTCGATCCGATGGGCGTGCATACCGGCGACAGCATCACCGTCGCGCCCGCGCTGACTCTGACCGACAAGGAATATCAGATCATGCGCGACGCCTCGATCGCGGTATTGCGCGAGATCGGCGTCGAAACCGGCGGCTCCAATGTGCAATTCGCGGTCGATCCCAGCAATGGCCGCATGATCGTGATCGAGATGAATCCGCGCGTGTCGCGCTCCTCGGCGCTCGCGTCGAAGGCCACCGGCTTTCCGATCGCCAAGGTCGCGGCGCGGCTCGCGGTCGGCTACACGCTCGACGAAATCGCCAATGACATTACCGGCGGCGCGACGCCGGCCTCCTTCGAGCCGACGATCGATTATATCGTCACCAAGATTCCGCGCTTCGCTTTCGAGAAATTTCCCGGCTCAGAGCCGATCTTGACGACAGCGATGAAGTCGGTCGGCGAAGCAATGGCGATCGGCCGAAATTTCGCCGAGTCGCTGCAAAAGGCGCTGCGCTCGCTCGAAACCGGACTATGCGGCCTCGACGAGATCGAGATTGAAAGTCTCGGCAAGGGCGACGACATGAATGTGCTGCGCGGCGCGCTTGGCACGGCGACGCCCGACCGGCTGCTCGTCGTCGGCCAGGCGCTGCGGCTCGGCATGACGACCGAATCCATTCATGAAGCAAGCAAGATCGACATCTGGTTCATCGAGCGCATCGCCGAAATCATCGCGCTCGAAAATAAGGTGAAGACTTACGGCCTGCCCGAGGATGCCGAGAATCTTCGCAAGCTCAAATTCGCCGGCTTTTCCGACAGCCGTCTCGCCACGCTCACCGGCGTCGAGGAAGAAGACGTGCGCGACTTGCGCCATCGTCTTGACGTGCGTCCCGTCTATAAGCGCATCGACACTTGCGCGGCCGAATTCGCTTCGCCCACGGCCTATATGTATTCGACCTATGAAGCGCCTTTCATCGGCGTCCCGGCGAATGAGGCGCGTCCCACGGACAGGAACAAGATCGTCATCCTTGGCGGCGGCCCGAACCGAATCGGCCAGGGCATCGAATTCGACTATTGCTGCTGCCACGCCTGTTTCGCGCTTGGCGAAGCCGGTTTCGAAACAATCATGATCAATTGCAATCCGGAGACGGTGTCGACCGATTACGACACTTCCGACCGGCTCTATTTCGAACCGCTGACCAATGAAGACGTCGCCGAAATCCTCGATATCGAGAAGTCGAATGGCGCGCTTATCGGCGTCATCGTCCAATATGGCGGCCAGACGCCGCTGAAGCTTGCGCATGGCCTCGAACAGGCCGGCGCGCCGATCCTCGGCACGCCGGTCGATTCGATCGACCTTGCGGAGGACCGCGACCGGTTCAAGCGGCTGCTCGACAAGCTCGGCCTGAAACAGCCCAAAAACGGCATCGCTTATTCGGTGGAGCAATCGCGCCTTGTCGCTCAGGAGCTCGGCCTGCCGCTCGTCGTGCGTCCAAGCTATGTGCTCGGCGGCCGCGCCATGGCGATTATCCGCGATCAGAGCGATCTCGACGATTATCTCCTCGGCACGCTGCCGAGCCTCGTGCCCTCCGAGATCAAGGCGCGCTACCCCAACGACAAGACCGGGCAGATCAACACGGTGCTCGGCAAGAATCCGTTGCTCTTCGACCGCTATCTCACCGACGCCATCGAAGTCGACGTGGATTGTCTCGCCGATGGCGAGGAGGCGGTCATCGCCGGCGTCATGGAGCATATCGAAGAGGCTGGCATTCATTCAGGCGATTCCGCCTGCTCGCTGCCGCCTCGCTCGCTCGCTCCCGAGACGATCGCCGCGCTTGAGGCCCAAACCGCGAGCCTCGCCAAGGCGCTCGGCGTCGTCGGGCTGATGAATGTGCAGTTCGCGCTCAAGAACGGCGAAATTTACGTGCTGGAAGTCAATCCGCGCGCCTCCCGCACCGTGCCTTTCGTCGCCAAGGTCATCGGCCGGCCGATCGCCAAGATCGCCGCCCAGATCATGGCCGGCGCGAAGCTTGCCGACTTTGATCCTCTGGAGACGAAGCCGGCGCATGTCGGGGTGAAGGAAGCCGTCTTTCCCTTCGCGCGGTTCCCGGGCGTCGACACCGTGCTCGGCCCGGAAATGCGCTCGACCGGCGAAGTCATGGGCCTCGACAGCTCCTTCGACGCCGCCTTCGTCAAGAGCCAGCTGGGCGGCGGCACGAAGGCGCCGCGCGAGGGCGTGCTCTTCGTCTCGGTCAGGGATGCGGACAAGGGCCGCATCATCCCGGCGGTTCGCCTGTTGAAGGAAGTCGGCTTTTCGGTCGTCGCCACCGGCGGCACGGCGCGCTATCTCGTCGAGCGCGGAATCGCCGCCCAGAAGCTCAACAAGGTCTCGGAAGGGCGGCCGCATATTGTCGACGCGATCAAGAATGGCTCGATCGCCCTTGTTTTCAATACGACTGAGGGGGCGCAGGCGCTTGCCGACTCGCGCTCCTTGCGCCGCGCGGCGCTTCTGCATAAGGTTCCCTATTACACGACCCTGGCAGGGGCGGTCGCGGCGGCCCAGGGGATACGCGCCTATGTGTCGGGTGACCTTAAGGTCCGGGCGCTGCAGGATTATTTTCCGCCGAGCGCGACCAACTGAACATTGAGGAGTTCTGCGACTCAGTCGGCGACGCGCCGACTTTTGGCCGCGATTGGACGACCAAATCTTGATCCGCGGCTGCGCCGAAGAGCGCGCGCCGACGGCGCCGTGGAAGCTCCCCGTCGCGAGCGAAACTGAAGAAAGGCGAAAAGCGAAAGCAATGGTGGACAAGGTGCCCATGACCGCCGCCGGCTACGCGGCGCTCAACGAAGAATTGCGTCGCCGGCAGCAGGAGGACCGTCCGCGCATCATTCAGCAGATCGCTGAAGCGCGCGCCCACGGCGACCTTTCGGAAAACGCCGAATATCACGCCGCCAAGGAAGCGCAGTCGCTCAATGAAGGCCGCATCGCCGAGCTTGAGGACAAGCTGTCGCGCGCCGAAGTCATCGACGTGTCGAAGCTCAACGGCTCGACGATCAAATTCGGCGCGACGGTCACGGTCGTCGACGAGGACACCGAAGAGGAAAAGGCCTATCAGATCGTCGGCGAAAGCGAGGCCGATGTGAAGAGCGGCCGGGTCTCGATCACGAGCCCGATCGCCCGCGCGCTGATCGGCAAGACGGTCGGCGACACTGTCGAGGTCACGACGCCCGGCGGCGGCAAGAGCTACGAGATTCTCAAGGTCGCTTTTGGGTGAGGGACGGCGTCGCTCCCCGCCTGTCGCCGCAAACGAAACTCCGCATCCTCTCCGACGGTCGCGTCGGCCATGAGGCGCAGACCCTCGGCATCGCCGAGGCGCTGGGCCTAACGCCCGACATCTGCCGCATTGCGGCGCGCCCGCTCTACGCCGCGCTCGCGCCTTTCGCGCCGCCCGATCCGCGCGACGCGCTCGCCTATGCGCCGCCCTATCCGGACATCGCCATTGCCGCCGGACGCTGGACGATTCCTGCGCTGCAGCGCCTCAAACACAACTCGAGCGGGCGGACATTCACGGTCTATGTGAACAGGCCGGCGAACGGACCTGGCGCCGCCGATCTCATCATTGCGCCGCGCCATGACGGGATCTCCGGCGAAAATGTCCTGTCGCCGCTGACGCCCGCGAACCGCATCACGCCGGAGCGCCTCGCGCAGGCGCGCGAAGCGCCCGATCCGCGCATCGCCGCCCTGCCCTGCCCGCGCGTCGCGCTGCTTGTCGGCGGCGACAGCAGGCATGGCGCCTATGGCGCGGCGCAAATCGCCGAACTGGAACATATCGCCGCTTCGCTCGCCGCGAGCGGACGCGGCGTGATGGCGACGGCCTCGCGTCGCACGCCCGCCGCGCTGCGCGAGGCGCTTCGGCGCGTTCTCATCCCCCCAAACGGTTTCCTCTGGGACGGAGAGGGAGAAAACCCCTATCGCTCAATGCTGGCCAACGCCGATTCGATCGTCGTGACCGGCGACAGCGTGAATATGGTGGGAGAGGCCGTCGCGACTCGCGCGCCCGTCCATGTCGTCGCGCCGCCGCGTGGCGCCCGCAGGATCGACGCCTTTCTCGCCGCGCTCACCGACGCCGGCGCCATCCGCCTGTGGCGCGGCGCGCTCGAGGACTGGGCGCGCGCGCCCTTCAATGCGACGCCCGACATCGCATGCGCCATCGCGCGGGCCTATTTGGCCTTCACCGCCGCGCGCCTCAATTCCTGAGCGCCGCCGCCCTGCAAGGCGCGTAGGGCTGCTTGAAAAAGCCGCCGCGCGCCGATAAGAGTGACGCGCCGCGCGCGCTTCGCGCAGCACAATCGCCGCAATAGCTCAGCTGGTAGAGCACATCATTCGTAATGATGGGGTCGGGGGTTCGAATCCCTCTTGCGGCACCAGAGCCTCTTTTCATGGCGCCTCATAATTGCTCATAAAGAACGTAAAATCAGATAGTTAATAGCAGTTTTCATCTCATAGTCGCTCATCGTGCAACGTTGTTTCTCGCCTATTTGGGGGTAGATTAGGGGCAACTTGGTAGTTTCCCTTCTGGGCAATACCCCCATGCCGCTCACACAGTTCGACATCCAGAACGCCAAGCCGGCCGAAAGGCCTTACAAACTTTTCGACGGCGGGGGCTTGCACATGGTTGTGCAACCCAACGGCTCTAAACTTTGGCGGCTCAAGTATCGCTTTTTGGGGAAAGAGCGACTTCTGGCCATTGGGGCCTACCCCCTCTTCTCTCTCGCAGAAGCTCGGGCCAGACGCGACGAAGCAAAAAGACTTCTCGCGTCAGGCGTCGATCCAAACATCAAGAAGAAACTCGACAAGCTGGCAGCCCAAACGTCCGCAATGAACACCTTCGGATTGATCGCGGCGGAGTTCCTGCACCGACATGAAGAAAAGGGCTCCGCGCACAGGACGATCGAAAAGATTCGTTGGCTGCTGACTGAAGTCGCGGCTCCGCTCACCAACC
>NZ_JBFWVN010000065.1:0-16686 GCF_050246715.1 Methylocystis sp. | reverse complement strand
CTTTGCAAGGTCAAGACCGATGATGTTAACCTCTTCCATGGATGCCCTCCCCATTCCGTGGGATGCGAAAACATCGCCACCTTGGCACATCGCGATGCCGTCAGGAGGGGGCATCCACTCCATCAAATTGACCCACCACGGAAAAACGCCGCGCGTTGAAGACGGCCGCCTGAGGGGCTATTCTGGTCTCGTGACGGCGCAAGATCGCGTAGCCGGGCAATGTGCCCGCGGAGGGTGCCAGCGTCCTCCCCGTCATGCCTCCATACGATAAAATCGACGTTAAAGGCCCATTGAACGCCGTGGGTGCGTTTTTCGAAACTGCGCGGGGCGAAGAAGCAGATTTTTGGTTTGGGCGCCCGCGGGCCGTTTCTGCGAAGAATCGCACTCGCGCGTTGAAGCAAGCGCCTGAAGGGCTATAATCGGCAATCGTGACGGCGCAAAATCGAGCAGCCGGGCAATGCGCCCGCGGAGGGAACTGGCGTCCTCCCCGTCACGCCTCTCGAAACAAATAATGGCGATCTTCGCCAGAGGCGGCGTACGCTGACCAGGCGTTGGAGGGGCCGTTTCTTGCGCGCGGCTTGTCAAACGGACCAGAGGGGCGCAGCAAGAGCCTGCGACAGCCCGGAATCGGTAGCGGCAGGCGACAAAGCCCATGGAGCGTCACGTACTCCCCGGCGCAGTCAGACTAGTCTACCTCTGACCTTTCCGGCCGGCGCTTGCTATAGTGCGACGCGTCGGCCGGTCGACATCGGCTCCGTTAGTCGGCCGCCTGAACCTGTCCCGAAGCCAAAGCGCCGGACTGCTCCGCCTTCGCCACCCCGATCAGACCGCCATCGGAGTCAAGGATCATAAGGCGTGTCAGATGTCCGACTTTCGGGATGAAGACGGTGACTCTTTCGCCGTGGAGCGGCTGCATCGCCGCGCAGCTCCAGAAACGCCCGTCGAAGCGCACGCCGCCATGCTCGACGGTGCTAAACGCCTTTAGAAAGGATGCATAGATCGGCCCCCGCGAAGGATCAGGCGCCACGCCCTTCTCGGCGGCGTCCAGGATCTCTGCAGCCGCCAATGTGGCTTCGACTACGTCGAGCTCGCCCGCCGGCGAGTTGCCGGCTTCGATCGCCAGATGGGCGATGCCGCGGCCAAGCGCGGCCGATGCGCAAAGAAGCGTTGTGGCGTCTTGCTTCGATGCAGGCACCGCGTCGAGCGCGGCGATGATCTCGCCAAAGCCGCGAAGGTCGGACAGCGCTGCGCGCGCGTAGCGAGCATCGGCGGATAGTTGAAACGGCTCGGACGCTTCAATCGAAAGCCCGACGATGCGCCGCCCAATCGCCGTGACTCCTCGCAAGAGAACGTCGGCGTCGGCTTGGTCGTCTGGAACGCTGTCCAGCGCGTCCAAAATGTCACCGAGATAGCCAATGTCGGCGAGCGCCTCACTGGCGTGATATTTCAGTTCGCTCATGTTGAAGGCCTTGTCTGCTGGAGTGAAATCGAAATGCGCATTGCGGGCATCGTCACGTCGAAGAGCGCCCTTTTGCGAGCTTCTTTTGAACGGGCGTTTGCGGCTTTGCGGCACGGCCATTCCGCACCCGGCTTCTTCGGCGCGGCTTCGCCTTAAATCGTTCAGCCTCGGCCGCGTCCTCCAAAAACCCTTCGAAGAACACTTCCTTGTCCTGGAATATCTCCGTCTCCAAAAGCAGCCGTCGTATGTCCGCAAGAATTTTGTCGAACTCAAATGTTCGGGCGTAGGCGTGGCGGACGTCGAGGTTCTCCAATTTCATGTCGTGGCGAAGCGCGCCCACTCTGCCCTCAAGATGTTCGGCATTGTCGAGCAACCTCTTGATAACCGTCTCATGCCATAGATGCTTGAGATGTTGAGTGTGTTCGTCGTAATCTCTCATCGATCGTATGCTGCTCATGGACTTCACCTGTCTGTCGTGGTTACGATCATGCGAGGCGGGCGTTGCTGCGCCCGTCTCGCGCCTTCCAAGTCGCAAAGCTTGCGACGTGATCTCTTTCGGCGAAAAGGTCGCAAAGACTGCGACGGTTTCGCCTTGCGGTCCGCCCGCCGGTTCAACTGCCGATGCGGCACCGCCCTATCTCCTCGACCAAAGCAGCCCATTTGGCGACAAGCGACGCGCCAGCGGCTTCGAATTTCTCGTTGGCGGTTTGCATGGACTCGCCATCCTCATCGCGTGGTGCGGAATGTCCTCGATCGCTTGATTTGCAGCGGCCTTGACCGCTTCGCTAGCTTCGGCCCGTATGACGATAATTTCGATCTGCTCGTCCTTGCTGAGCTGGAGAAGCGCTTCGCGATCGACAATCGATCTCCTGCGTCACGACGTGCTCCGATCTGCGGTTTCGTCTACTTCGGCCTTTCGTCGCATCATGGTGCGAAGGCCGTTGATCGCTTTCCCAGCGGCGTCGAATGAAAGAAAGCGAAGCGCGGAAACGCTGTAGGAACGTTCGAGCCAGGCGTTTAGGGCTTTTTCCGAGGCGTCGATCGTCGACCAGTCCGCCCAAAGCTTGCGGATCATCGCGACCTGTTTTGGCGTCGCCATCCCTCGCCGCGCGCCAAAGCTGGTCGCGGACGTGTGCCTGAACCCAAGCCGCTTCGCCTCGCGGACGAACGCGTTTAATCCGATATTGTCGAGGACTCTCGCGCTCTCGACGCCCGTCGACTCACGCAAGAGATGGCGATAGGTTTCCTCGTCGCCGAGATATTTTTTTACCGCTTGGACAAGGCGCATTTGCTTCGTGGTGAGCATGGCCAAATCTCCTACCTACGCGGCGATGCGCTTCAGTAGCTTTAGGGGGTCGTCATCTTGTTGTCGGAGAGACAGAAGCGCCCGCTCGATTTCCTGTAGGCCGAGCGGTCCGCTTCCAGCGAAGGCACGAGCTGTGTCGAGAAGCGGGACGAATTCGCGGAGCGACGTATTTAGTCCGAAGTTCACGCACGCGCGATGCGCTGCGACCCCGCAAACGTCACGATCTATCGCGATAGTTTTGAAGTCATCTTCTGTGGGATGCCATAGCATCGTACGCTTCACCAAACGGCTTGTGACCTGTTCAAATGCGTCTTTCGAAGAGTGTCGCCGCTTCAAAACGTCATTGTTCCCGCAGACGATGACTGGAACGCGGAACCGATAGGGAATATCAACCATCTCCTTAAGAAGCTTGCCGTCCAGGTTCTGAGCTTCGTCTAGAATGATCGTTTGAGCGGAGCCGTGCGACCCCCAATAATCGAAATGATCTTCCAGGTTTGTCCAAATCTTATTGGCGCTATCGAAGTCCGAATGAACGCCCAGGGCCGACGCGAGCAGAACGCAACCGGCTTTCATCGTTTCCTGTGCGCCGGATACCCGAATATAGACCATCCTACTGTTCGAATTCGCGATATGCTCGACTGCTGTCGTCTTGCCAATTGCAGCTGGACCGATGATCGCCCCCGCAATTGATTTGATGCGATCAACAATGTTGACGGTGTTCTCGATGGCTTCGAAGATCGATGTTCGGCTCACATTCGTCATGCTTATTGAGCCTTTCTCGCATCGAATTTTTGGATGAATTCCTTCATCGCTTGGTTCGATTTGTCGATGTTGTATCGCCGCACATTGTCGGCCCGCTTGCGCTGCGCTTCGGGACTTTCCTTCACGCCCCGCGCGACCGCCTTTTCTTTGTCGGAGGCAGTGACACGCGCGCCGACCGGCGCGGGCAAGGCCTTCGGAGCTTTCGTCTGGAAATCAAGAAGTTCGGCCGTTACATCGATATCCGGAACCGAATTATCGAGCTGGCGAACGGCACGCCTTTGGAGCATGCGACGACGGTCGCTCTCTGGCGCCGGCCGGGTCGAAACAAGCGAAAGGTTGATCCTCTTCCGCGAAGCCGAGAAGATTTCCCTGCATATCCTCGACAGGTAGACGCGCCCACTGCTCGTATTTCGGCACGCGAACGGTGATATAATCGCCATCATGGTAGGTGACTAAGCCGTCGAAATAGAAGACGCGACCCTTGACCGTGATAGCTCCATTTGTGATCGCTACGATCCGTTTCTCAGAGAAGACGGTTGCAAAGGCGTCCGGGTCCACTTCGGTCTTTTGCCATCCCTTATCCACGGCGCGATTGAATGCATCGATTGGCGAATCGCCGCCGAGCTGCGAATTCTTTCCCTGCGCTTTAGTGTGATATTGCGCCAATATCCCTGCAATCACCTGTGGAAACAGCTCGATCGAAGGGAAAGGTATGGGTGCCTTGCCGACGTTTGCTACCTTCTTTTTCATGCGGTCGCCGCCGATGTAGCCCTGCACTTTTTCGAACAGATGGCGCAGTTGCGCAAAGACGCCTTCGATGGCCTTGGAGCGCGCCGCATAGGGGCGCGCGCGGCGTATAGCCTTTTGCTCTCCGCCTGCGAATACCTTCATTCCACGATCGTTAAGTGTGATGGCGTCTTTGATGAACTCGGCGAAGCGATATTCCTGACCGTTATCGAGATAGAGCGTCCTGGGGAGGCCCCATTCCGCGACCATTTCCATGAAGCTGGCGATGACGTGCGCGTTGCGAATGCCTGTTCCCTTTGGAAGAAACACGATGGTCGCCCAAAGGCGCTTCGTTGCAACATCCAGCCAACAGATGGCCTTGGCGTAGCGCTGATAGTCTTCTGTTTCGGGAAGGAAGAAATCGAGGGGATGAACGGCGCCGACGACAATGTCCATGGGCCAAAGCCCTTCGATCGTCCGGCGGATTGCCGGCGATTTGTCTTCGAAACCTTTGCGGTCTTTCTTGATTTTGGTGGCGCGGCGATATTTCATCTCCGCCTTGACGATGTGGAGCGGGATGTCACACACGCCGTTCGGCGGCTCGAAACCGCGCTCCCTGGCGAGCTTCTCAAGGTGACGTGAGGCATCCAAGCGGATTGCGGAAATGCTTTCCCACGCCTTGTGCCAGCCGCGAATGCGTATTTTCAGCGCTTCCGCGATGGACTCCAGCTCATTCTCCAACCCGCCTTCGCGCGCCCAGGCGTCGAATTTCACGGTGACGATCGAGCGTTTCGTCTTGTGATCGTTCCGCTTGGCGCGACCTAATGCTGTGACGCCGTTGCATTGATAGTCCGCGAGGAAGCGATTGAGCGTGCGCACGCTGTAGCGCCGAAACACGCTCGAATCCTTGATTGAGGGCAGCTTCTTTTCGCTCCATGCGCGAAGGACATTCGCGCGGGCGACGGTGCCCGCCTTCGTCGCTTCGACTTCCTCGACAAAGCGGGAAAACCACTCCAGGACCGCATCGAAGTGGGTTGCGAAGGTTCGAGGCGAAACGGGCGTTGAAGGGGCGTTCAAATGGTCTTCGAGACCAGGGATATCCGGCGCATAAGCCTCCCACCTCTCCCCAGATGTGCCACCAACGCCCTTTATTCGGCGACTCCGGACGGGCCGGCGACACAGTCGACCCATAGCCAAGCCTTTTCTGACAGCCCGATCAGAGAGGCCGAGGAACTCCGCGACTGTGGCGGTGTCGACCCATTTGCCCGACATCAGGCGGCTTTCCCTTTGAGCGTCGCGGCAACAATGATTTTTTCACGTAGCGTCTTTGCTGCGGGTCCGTTCCTACGTCCCGTCAGGACAGCGGTGGCCCATTGGCGGGTGATCTTGTTTTCCGAACACCATTTCGCCAAAGAGCTTCCCTGCTGTAAGAACCCAATGCGGGCCTGTAGCAACAAGTCTGCGGAAGGATCGCCCATTGTGAGGTGTCTCTAGGATTGCTTCGTTATGCAACCTAGATTGCAAAATGAAATCATGTCAAGAGGCGCGACGGCAAATCCAGCGGAAGATTTTATTGATCGCGTGAAGAAGGCTCTGAACCTCACGCGAGATGAAGACCTTGCTATCCGCCTCAATCTTGGGAAGAGCACAATCGCAACTTGGCGGCGACGGGGGAGTATTCCATTCAAAAAACATGCTGAAATTGAGCAATTAACAGGAGTTAAATATACAGACGTGCTCGTTGAGCGCCTCACGCGATCGAACGAATTATATGATATTTGTCGTATATCTTACTTGAATGCTATTTCTAAACTATTCAATGAAGCAAATAAAGATGAATTAAACGAACTTTCGTTCAGGCTATCAAGGCATGAAGATGCAATCGCTCGGATAATACGGGATAGAGTTTCAGATATAGCCGGTGAACATCTTTCACCAGAGAATGTCGTTGCTTTAGTTCATCGAGCATACAACGGGGACTTCATCAGCCCAATGGAAATCCGTGACATCCTCCAGGCGAATTCGGAAGGTTCCGCAATAGGTTCCGCAATCGATATTGCACAATGAAATGTTCCGCAATGCAAAGCGCAGGAACCCTTTGATATCTAATACATTCCGCCTCCGAACAATATTTCTGAGATGTTCCGCAAGCGGTTCCGCAATACCCGCCGCGCTACCCTATTGCTTTTTCAGTGTTTCTAAGCGTAGCGCGACAAAAAGCGATTTTTCACGCGCGACAAATAATTCTGCCCGCTCCACCGCGATGATCGCTTAACCAAAGCGTGAACATAAGACTTGCAGAACGCAGTGAGAACGTATATCGTTCGTTCATGATTTGTTTAGTTTATCGAGCCAAAAGCTGCAGCGCAGCGAAAATCGACGATTGGGCTTGCAAGGCGGAGCGGCGATGCTGACCAAAAAGCAAAACGACCTGTTGCGCTTCATCCATGAGCGCTTGAAGGAATCGGGCGTGCCGCCGTCGTTCGACGAGATGAAGGACGCGCTCGACCTGCGGTCGAAGTCCGGCATTCATCGGCTGATTCTCGCGCTCGAAGAGCGCGGCTTCATCCGTCGCCTGCCCAATCGCGCCCGCGCGCTCGAGGTCCTGCGCC
This sequence comes from Methylocystis sp., assembly GCF_050246715.1. NCBI lineage: Bacteria > Pseudomonadati > Pseudomonadota > Alphaproteobacteria > Hyphomicrobiales > Methylocystaceae > Methylocystis > Methylocystis sp. The sequence continues at coordinate 9,821 of NZ_JBFWVN010000065.1, read as the reverse complement.
TGCCCGAATCGGCGACGCCGCGCAGCGCCGTCGGGCGCAGCGGCAAATTCGCGCCCTCGGTCATCGAAGGCAATCTCGGCCGCGTGCGCCCGCTCAATGAGCGTTTCGACGACGAGAGCGATCAGCAGGTCGCCATTCCGGTGATGGGACGCATCGCCGCCGGCACGCCGATCTCAGCCATCCAGAACCGCAGCCATACGATCAATCTGCCGCCCGACCTGCTGATGAGCGGCGAGCATTTCGCGCTCGAAGTGCGCGGCGATTCGATGATCGAGGCGGGAATCCTCGACGGCGACACCGTCGTCATCAAGAAGCAGGACAACGCCGACACCGGCGATATCGTCGTGGCGCTGATCGACGATGAGGAAGCGACGCTGAAGCGCCTGCGCAAACGCGGCGCGTCGATCGCTTTGGAGGCGGCGAATCCCGCTTACGAGACGCGCATCTTCGGTCCTGACCGCGTGCGGATTCAAGGCAAGCTCGTGAGCCTTTTGCGGAAATATTAGCTGCGGCGCGTTTTGGCGAAGCCTGTCATTCCCGACGCGCGCTTTGCGCGCGATCGGGAATCCAGAGCAACTTCACCATTCATGCCTTTGCCCCTGGATTCCCGGTCAAGCCTTCGGCCTGCCGGGAATGACAAAACAAAGAGCATGCAGCGCGTCTCTATTCGAGCGGCTCCATCGCGCGGGCGTCTTCCTCATTGCGCTCTTCATCGCTGAGCGGCGCAGGGAACGCCGGCTTGCTCCGCTGGCGCGGCGCGGGCGACCATGGCCGGTCCTCGTCGACGGCGCGCGCCGTCGTCCATTCAACTTCCGCACCCTTGAAGCGTAGCGACACCGCCCCCGTTTCGCTCAGCTTGCGGCGATCGATCACGATCGGCGCCGCGCATCCTAACGGCGCATAGAGCGGCGTGATGACGACGGCGGCGCGCGCGCAGTCTTCAATGAAGGCGCCGCGCTCGGCGACGAGCGCGACGAAGCGACCGTCGATCGACTTGGCGACGCAACCTAAATCATCGCAGGCGACGCCGCCCTTCGCGTCCGAGGCGAGGCGCGCATCGCCGTCGGCGCGCAGCCATTGTTCGGCGGCGAAAGCGCTCGGCCTTTGTCCCAAGACCGCAAGCTGTCCCGACGACAGGCGCAGCGCCGCCGATTCCCCGGTCGCCGGCGCGGCGAGGTCGAACGGCGCGCCGCCCGTCGCACCCATCAATCCAATGAATGCAAGAGGAATGGCGAGGGCGCGCCAAGCCCATGTTCGCCACAAAACGAGCGACAACACCGCAAGCGTTAGAAAAATAATCGCCCAGGGCGCGAAGGCTTTGACCGGCAGGCTCGCGCCCGGGGCGCTGGCGATGAGCCCCGCGAGATAGGTCACGAGGTCGATGCCCATTTTAAGGTAGCGCCAGACGAATCCGTCGAGGCCGAGTGGATAGAGCGCGGCGCCGAGAAGCGCGCAGGGAACCGCGAAGAATTCGATGATGGCGAGCGTCAGCGGATTGCCGATCAGCACATAGGGGCTGAGCTCATGAAAATCATTCGCCATGAAGGAAGCGGTCGCCGAGGTCGCGCATAATGTCGCGAAGATCGCCGCGCCGGGCCCGTGCAACAGGCGTTCGACGACGCTTTCACGAAGCGCGCCCCACCATGTTCGCGGCGCGCGATCGTCGATGCGGCGCTTCGCAAGATATTCGCCGCGCCATTCATAGACGGCGATCAAGGCCGCGACAGCGGCGAAGGAAAGTTGAAAGCTCGCGCCAAGCAGCGCCTCCGGCTCGAAAGCGACGATGAGGAGCGCGGCGATCGCGAGATTACGCATCGACAGCGACGGCCGATCGAACAGAACCGCGGCAAGCATGATCAGAGTCATGACGAGCGCGCGCTCGGTGCCGACGCGCGAGCCCGTGCCGATGTCGTAGAGAATGGCGCCGATCATGGCGAGCGCCGCCGCCCATTTCTTGATCGGATAGTTGAGCGCCAGAGTTTGCGACATCGCCAGCAGACGGCGAAAGCCAACGAAGAAAATGCCGGCGACGAGCGTCATCTGAACGCCGGAAATGGTGATGATGTGAAATATGCCGGCGTGGCGGATGAGATTCTTGGCGTCTTCCGACAATAGGTCGCGCTTGCCGGTGACCATCGCGGCGGCGATCGCGCCGGCGTCACCGCCGATAATTCGATAGACCCGCATCGCCAAAGCGTTGCGCATGCGATCGACCCGCGCGAAAAAACGCAGCGACATTGGCGCCGGATCGGGCGGCGACATTGTTTCAATTCGCCCCAGCGCGTTGCCGACGCCGCCGATGCGCGCGAAAAATGCGTCACGCGCGAAATCATAGCCGCCGGGGAGCGCCGCCCGCGCCGACGGCATCAGCCGCGCCTTAAGAGCGATGAAGTCGCCGGCGGAAAAATTCGGATCGCCGCGGGTGGTCAGCCGCACGCGGGCCGGAACGACATCGTCGGGAAAGCCCTCGGCGCTCGCGACACGCAGAATGAAGCGCGCGCCGGCGCGCCGCAGGTCGACCTCCTCGACGAAGCCGGTGAGCTCTCCGATCCCGACTCGCGGAATGATCGGCGCGGCGACCCGCGCCGTTCGCCAGGCGCCGGACGCGAAGCCGCCGGCGACGAAAGCGAGCGCGAGAAACAGCGCATAAGCGCGTGCATGGCGGCGCGTGAGCGCGGCGAGAATGGCGAAGACTGCGAACGCGCAGGCGCAAAGAGCCAGCGACGGCTCGCGCTCGGCTGAGAAATATAGCGCGACGCCGGCGCCGGCGGCGACCACCAGCCAGAGAAACGGGCGGCGCAGCGCGCGTTCCTGCTCGAACGACGCGCGCAAAGCTGCGGTTAATCCTCGCGCAGGCAAGCGAAGGAGGCGCGATGAAACATCGCGGCTCCCCTCTCCTTTCTCAGCCGTGCGCGAAACGTCGTTCAAGAAAATGCCGGCCCCGCTCAAATGCAGCGACGCGCCAGGGCGATCGGGCGAAGGGCTTCCTCATCCTGAGGAGCGTGCGCAGCACGCGTCTCGAAGGACGAGGAAGCCCGCATTTTTTCCTCACCCTCGTCCTTCGAGACGCCGCCATCGATCTCGGGCTTGCCCGAGATCGACATTAAATTCGCAAGTCGGGTACACCCGACTTGCGGCGGCTCCTCAGGATGAGGGCGAGGAAAATCGTGCTTCATCCGATTGCCCTGAGCGGCGAGCTTAACGCTGGTTGCCGCGTTTGTCTGCGTCGCCTATCTGTTGATTCGCCGCTTGGCCCTTCAACGGTTGCCTGCGGCCCGATAAGAAACTATCCCGTTAACTCAAAGCGAGACTGCGATTACGCGCAATGGCGCGACGATCGCCATCATTCGGTTTGGCGTAAATGAAGAGCGAACCGTCATCAGTCACGTCCCTGCTTCGCGGACTCACGCGAAAATGCCCGAACTGCGGCGTGGGCGCCCTGTTCGCAAGCTACCTCAAGCCGAACGATTCTTGTGCGCATTGCCGGGAAAGCTTTGCGGGCCTCGATGCGGATGACGGCCCAGCATGGTTGACGGTCGGCGCCGTAACGATTTTCGTCGTGTCGCTACTCTTCATATTGGAGAGCAGCGGTCATTACTCCTATGCCGTCGAAATGTTGATCGTTCTGCCGACAACGATCGCGCTCGTCTTGTTCTTGCTCCCGCTTGCGAAGGGATTCTTCCTCTCGGCGCTATGGCTGCTGTCGAGGAAACCGAATTCATAAAAGGGACGCTACTTGCTCTCGGGATCCCCGGCTATGAAAGAACATTGAGAATCCCACGAACGCGCGCCTGCGCCCAACGGTTGGCGTCGTACATGGCTCCCCGCTTAGCGGCGGCGTGAGGTCTCCGGCCGCAAAAGGCCGCGCGCTCCCCATCTCAACAGGGAAGGATATGCCGCGCGCGATCAAACAACCGCGAATGCAATTCTTTATCCTTCGACAGCGTCAAAAATCGCGCCGGCTTCGATCATGTCGCAGTCGGGAATGCGGGCGGACGCCAAAGGATCCTCGCCTGAAATCCATTGTTCGAGCGCGTCCGGCGTCGAGAGCGCGACATTCAGCGCCCTGTTGATTTCATAGATTCCCCACGCCAGTCCGGCGCGCCGCAGCGCCGCCATCAAGGCGTTCTGGACGAGGCTGCGGACGACGAGATGGGGCGTCGAGATCGGCGCTTCGACGGCTTCGCCACGTGCGGCGGCGAGACATGCCGCCTTGTCGAAGGCCGCGTGGCCGCGACAGGCCAGCGGACGCATCTTATAGGCGAGACATAATTCGCGCTCGATCAGCGGGCACGCGCCTTGCGCCGCCATTCGCTGGTCCTCGGATAGCGCGCCTAGCGCCCGATCGGCGTCGGCGACCCGCTGAAGAAGCATGATTCCGCGCTCGGCGAAGGCGGCGGCGTTAACGGAAATGAAGCGCGCGAGCACAAATACTTCGGGCGCCGTCGCGACGACGCGCAGGCGGCAGCACCCCGCGCATTCGCCGTGGCAGGCCAAAGCCGGATCGCCCTCCGCCTGAATCGCGACATTTCTCGTAAAGCTGTCGAACGCCTGCGCGCAGAGCAGCCCAACAAGCTCCGGGCGCGTCCGGCGGGCGTCGATCATCTCGCTGAACGCGTGCGAGGTCGCCTTGAAAAAGGCTGAGGGACCGCCATCTTCGCTCATCAATCTTATCCGCCCTTCCGCCAGTCGGATGCGATCGGATCGGCGCGCCGATCAATGCGCAATCGCTCCCGGCGCCTGAGACTGGCCCCACCGTCAGATCGCTCAAGCGTCTATGTCAGGCTCGACATATTCCGACAGTTCGCCGGCAAAGCAAACCCCATCCCGTCAGGCTTCGGCCTGCCGAGCGTCCCTCGCCTCAGGCGTTGGCCACGCCGATGGAGCGCTCGTCGAGCGCGGCCGTCTTGAACAGCGCATAGACGTGAGAGCCCACCCTCAAAGACAGGTCTTCCAGAGCGCCTCTTGTGATCGTCGCCAGAAGCGGACCGTCATCCTTCAGCTCAATTTCGACCGTCGCGATCGGCCCTTCGAATTGGATGTTCGCCACCCTGCCCCAAAGCACGCTTCTGGCGCTGATCTCATGAGGCGGAAGCAGCGACAGCACAACATCGGTCGCTTTGACAATGACGCGCGCCGCGCCGCCCGGTTGGCCCGCCGAACCTTCAATCCAGATCGTTCCAGACGAATGTCTGAGCTTCGTCAATCCATAAGCGGCGGAAGCTTCGTCGACCGAAGCCGCCAGGATTGAGGAACGATCGAAACGATTGGTTGCCGGCGAATTGGCGAGACGATTGAAGGCGTCGGCGGGATCGCCAACGAATTTCACCCGTCCGCCATCGATGACGACGACGCGGGAGGCCAAACGCGCTACTTCCTCGACGGCGTGTGAGACATAGACGATGGGAATGTCGAACTCGTCCCTGACGCGTTCGATCAGCGGCAGGATTTCGAGCTTGCGCTGCATATCGAGCGCCGCCAGCGGCTCGTCCAGTAGAAGCAGTCTCGGGCAGGACAGCAGAGCGCGGCCGATCGCGACGCGTTGTCTCTCGCCGCCCGACAGACGGGCTGGCGAACGCGAAATAAGCGCGCCAATGCCGAGGGTTTCGACGACGGCGTCGAAATCGATCCGACGTTCGCCGCGAGGCGCAAACCAGCGCCCGTATAGGAGATTCTGCTTGACGCTGAGATGCGGAAAGAGATTGGAATCCTGGAAGACGAGGCCGACGCGTCGGCGCGACACCGGCACGAAAACATTGCTTGTGACATCGACCAGCGCTTCGCCGTCCAGCCTGACATATCCTTCGTCAGGCTTCATCAGTCCGGCAACGATGCTGAGCGTCAGCGATTTTCCAGATCCGGATTGTCCGAACAGCGCCGTTACCCCGGTGCCGTTGGCGAAGGCGACGTCGAGGGAAAACGCGCCCGCCTTCAGTCTGACGTCGACTTCGATCATTCGGCGCTGCCCAGTCGCTTCTGCGCGCGCCACTGAATGATCTCGGACGCCATAAGAGCGGAAAGCGCGATAACGACCGCGACAATCGTCAGGCGCATCGCGCTTTCATCGCCGCCGGGAACCTGCGTGTAGCTGTAGATCGCCGCCGAAATCGTCTGCGTTTCGCCGGGGATGTTCGAGACGAAGGTGATGGTCGCACCGAATTCCCCCAGCGCCCTGGCGAAAGCGAGAATCGCTCCAACGATAATGCCAGGAACCGCAAGCGGAAGGTTGACGAGGAGGAACGTCCAAATCCGATTCGCCCCGAGGGTCTCCGACGCCAATTCAAGGCGACGGTCGATCGCCTCGAAGGACAATCGCATGGCGCGGACCATCAGAGGAAACCCCATGACGGCGCAGGCGACCGCCGCCCCGGTCCAGCGAAATGAGAAAACAATGCCGATCTCGGCGAGATAGGGGCCGAAAACGCCTTTGCGTCCAAGCAGCATGAGCAGGACGAAGCCGGTGACGACCGGCGGCAGAACGAGCGGCAGGTGAACAACGCCGTTGACGAGGGTCTTGCCAGGGAACTGGCTGCGCGCCAGCGCATAAGCGGTGACGATCCCAAATGGCAGGCTCGCGAGGGTCGCCACGGTCGCGATCCGCAGCGACAGCCATATCGCCGTCCATTCGGCTGGCGACAATTCGAAGAAGGCGGCGGAAGGAAAATCGTACAATGCGGCGTCCTTTGGCGACCTCGGATAGCGCTGTTCCCATATGAAGTCCGCTCGCGCGGCGCTTTGCGGTTCACGGCCCTCGTCAGCCGCTCGCCTTTTTTCGCCGAGGTACGAAAATGCGAGAGCGAGGCGGCGCGACGCTTTAACCCTCCGCGACCAATGGACCTGGAGAGATGATGCGATCAGCCGCTCTCCGCTCCAGACGATTGTTCGGCGCGCAAGATTGGCGCCGCCGGCGCCGCCAATCTTGCGCGGTGTGAAGATGTCGCTATATATTGACGGAACAGAGAAGCTTTGACCAGTCCGGTTCATGGCGTCGCCGCGCCTGGCCGCAGCAGCTGGGCGAGACAAACTTCAGACGTCGCACTGAATTATACTGGTAAAGCGTTCGAACATTTCGGCTTTAGCGCATGCTACAGAAAGTTCGACGCCGACGTTCGCGGAAAGCGCGCCGTGCTATGCTTTCCGAGTTGATCGCGTCATCGACACGACATTTGGGCGATTGCGCCCAAATGCAGCGTGGTTTCTGGAGCCGCCAAGGGTTTCCGGGCGGCTCTCGAGACATCAGATCACAGCGACCATGACGTCGGACGACTTGATGACCGCCTTCACTTTGGCGCCCGCTTTCAGGCCCAGCTCATCCACCGATTCATTGGTGATGGCGGCGGTGATCGTCGTGCCGTTGACATCGATCAGAACATGGGCGGTAGTGGCGCCCTTCTTGATTTCCTTGACCGTGCCGTCGATGACATTGCGAGCCGAAATTTTCATTAGTTATGTCTCCCAATAGCGCTGACCAAACCTTCTTTGCCCGGCGGACAGCGCTCGAAGCAATCAAGCGAACCGTCCGCCGCGCATGAAGATAATGTTCCGTCCCCAACCTATACAATATGCGACGAAACATTTTTTAGGTCTCGCGCCGAAGCATGCGAAGCGCCAAACGATCTACAGCTTAATTTCTTAAAACAGGCGACGCAGCGCGCGCCATGCGGCGTCGGTGGAACATCGCCTGGACGAAAGGTATCGAACGCGCTTGGCGACGCATAGCCGACCCGGATGCGACCAACAATTACTCAACAATTGCTCTAACTTTACGCGCTTTGATCGTCTTGCTCGCAATGTATTGTGTCATTTTAGCAACAGATACGGGCTCACTAGGCATGTAAAATATATAGCGCATTGACGGCCGACCTTAGCTATGGAGATTGGATATATAGCGCTTTTCGAGCGCCCCTAGCTTGCGTGAGGATCAAAGTGGCCAAATACAGGAGCAATTATGCAGCGACGATCTCCGTCGCCGCCATGTCCGCGATGCTCATTTCAACAGGAGCGAATGCCGGCACGGAAGGAATCGAAGAGCGGCTTCGACAACTCGAGGCGCTCCAGCGCGTGCAGGCGCGCGAGATCGCAAAGCTGCGCAAGGAAGCTCAAGCGGCAAAGGCCGCTGCGCAAAAGTCGACGAATATTGTGAACGCAGCGAAAGGCGTGGAGGTCGCCAAAGGCGCTCAGCAACCGCCGCCGCCGCCGCCCGTCCTGGTCACTTTTCGCAATGGTCTCGCCGTCGAGACCGAGGACAAAGCATACAGCTTCCGGCTCGGCGGTCGCTTAATCGTCGACGCCGGCGGCTCGTCTCAGCCTGAAAAAGGCTACAATGGCTTTGCGAATATCACATACGCCTGGCTGCAAGTAGAAGGCCGCGCGGCAAAGATGTGGGAATATAAACTCTCCTATGATTTCGCCAATACTTCGGCGATCGGGGTGCTGGGCGGCATTCGAGACGCCTACCTCGTCCTGAAACATCCAGCGTTGCAACTGCCGTTCACCACGGAGCCCGTGGCGCTCGAAATCGGTAACCAATGGGAGCCGATGGGGCTCGAGCGGACCAATACAAGGCTCACGCTCGACTTCATGGATCGCTCGCTGATGAGCGACGTTTTCGGCGCGGCGCGCCATCTCGGGGGCTCCTTCCTCGCGCATGGATCGAATTGGACGCTCAAGGCCGGCGTGTTCTCGACGAGCACGCAAGACAAAGCGCTGTCGCCTGCGGCCCTCCAACCCGTGCCTTTCTGGGTCAGTCCCAAAGCGGGGTGGGTATCGACCGGCGGAGCGCAATATTTCGACGTCTCCGCCCGAACGACCTATGCGCCTATTCTCGAAAAAGACAGGATGATCCATCTCGGCGTTTCGGGGCGCTATCATCAGCCCAATTCCGCGACGGGCGCGAACGATGACCGCGTTTTGCTCTTGGGCTCCAACACGAATATGGAAAGCAATGTTTTAAAGACGAATCTGCTTGGAACGCCAGACCTTTCCTGCGGCGCCTATTCGGTTGCCGGCAATCCGCTCGTCGCCGGCAAATGCGTGCGCAACGTTATCGGCTATGGCGCCGAATTCATGGGGTCCTATGGTCCTTTCTCGGTCCAAGCGGAATATATGGGCGCGCAATATCATCGCCGGGGCGGATCGCTCGCACTGGCCAGTCTTGCCGGCGTTTACGCGCCAGGCGGAACATCAATGAATTACGATGGCTATTACGTTTATGGCACATGGTATCTGACCGGCGAGTCGCGCGCCGCAAGCTATTCCGTGTCGAACCTCGCCGGTCCGGCGACTTTCGGCCAAATCAAGATCTTGCAGCCTTTGAGCGCCGGCGGATGGGGCGCGTGGGAACTCGCCGCGCGGTTCAGCTCGGTCAATCTCAACAATGGTCCGTACCAGGGATCCGCATTCGCCAATCTTATCGCCCTTGCGCCGAATGCGGCGACGCGCGCCTATGTCGCGAATTCGACCATCAACGGTGGGCGGGAGCAGGATGTGACGGTCGGCGTCAACTGGTATCCGGACAAAGGGATCCGCTTCATGTTCAACTGGACGCACGTCGCGACGCTCATGGCGCCATGGAATCGCGCTTATCTCAACGGCGCTCATCCCAATACCTTCCTGGTGCGGACCCAGGTCAATTGGTAGTCGCCGTCAAGAACGCCCAGCGCCGAAATATCGGGGCGGAGCCAACGCCAGCCAGCTGGACGCTTCTAAAAAATAGCGCATGCAGGCCGTTTCTGATTCCTTGTCTTGCGTCGGATCGGAGACGAGTCGATGCGCGGACAAACTGGACGCTTCTATCAACGTGATGGTTTGTCGGTTGTGAG